>JAISDM010000258.1 GCA_031264885.1 Peptococcaceae bacterium
GCCTCTGTGATGGCGTAATCCCCCATTTTGAGCGCCATACGGGTGGCGATGACGGAATTGCATCCATGAGCGATGTTGGCGAAAGGGCCGCCGTGGATGAAAGCGGGGGTTCCTTCCAGCGTCTGAACCAAATTGGGCTTGAGCGCGTCCTTGAGCAGCGCGGCCATGGCGCCGTGGGCGTTCAGCTGACCGGCGGCGACGGGTTTCTCGTCGCGGGTATATCCCACGATGATTCTGGAGAGGCGTTTTTTCAGATCGGCGATGTCGTTTGAGAAGCAAAACACCGCCATGGGCTCGGAGGCCACTGTGATATCGAAGCTGTCTTCCCGGGGAACGCCGTTGATCCGGCCGCCCAGCCCGTCGGCCACATAGCGCAGCTGACGGTCGTTCATGTCTACGGCCCGCCTCCAGGTAACGCGGCGGGTGTCGATGCCGAGGCTGTTTCCGTGAAAAATATGATTGTCCAGCATCGCGGCCAACAGATTGTTCGCGGCGCCGATGGCGTGGAAATCCCCTGTGAAGTGCAGGTTGATGTCTTCCATGGGGACGACCTGAGCGTATCCGCCTCCTGTCGCGCCGCCCTTCACGCCGAACACCGGGCCGAGGCTGGGTTCGCGGAGGGCGAGCACGCTCTTCTTCCCGATTTTGCGGAAGGCGTCCGCCAGGCCCACCGACACGGTCGTCTTCCCTTCGCCGGCGGGCGTCGGCGTGATCGCCGTCACAAGCACCAGTTTGCCGTCCGGCTTTCCGGACAGATCGTTCAGCAGATTATAGTCCACTTTTGCCTTGTAGTTGCCGTACTGTTCCAAATATTTCTCATCGATACCCGCCGCCGCCGCGATATCGCGGATGTGCTTCATGGGTGTCTCCTGCGCGATTTCAATATCGGTTTTAATACTCATTTTTTGTGCCTCCTCGTATTTTGGGATTCCAGCCGTTAGGCTGTTTTGTAACCGGCGGCCAGCAATATGTCCGTGATGTCTTCATGTTTGTTCAGAGAGTAGATGTGGATTCCTTCCACGCCGGTGTCGATGAAACGCTTGATTTGTTTGACGGTAAACTCCTTGCCGGCTTTCTTGAAATCCTCGGGGGAAGCGTTGTAATATTTGCCTATGACCTCCGCGAGCTGCCGCGGAACGGAGCAGCCGTTGGTCACCGCCATGCGTATGGTCGCGTCCCGCAGCAGCACCGGCATAATCCCCACGATGACCGGGAGGGTAATATTTGCCTTGCGTATCCGTTCCAGGTAGACGGCGAACGCGTCCGCGTCATGGCAGAGCTGGGTCATGATGAATTCGGCGCCCTTATCCTGTTTGGATTTCAGATATTGGATATCGGAATCGAAGGACTCCGCCTCAATGTGTTTTTCGGGGCAGGCGCCGGCGCCGAGGCAGAGGGAGGGGTATTTTTCGCGCAGAAACGCCAGAAGTTCGTCGGCGTGCGCGAAATCGCCGCGGGTGCCTTCCCAGCCCTCCGGCAGGTCGCCGCGCAGGGCGAGTACGTTCTCAATGCCGGCGGCGGCGTACCGGTCGATGGTCTCGACGATTTCGGCGCGGCTGCCGCCTATGCAGGTGAAATGGGATACGATGTCGTGGCCGCTCTTCATAACGGCCTTGCAGATTTCGAAGTTCCTGCCCGCGTTGCTTCCGCCCGCGCCGTAAGTACAGCTTATGAAATCGGGCTTAAAGCGGTACAGCTGGTTTAGCGTCTCCAGAAGCGGTTCGAGGGGATTGCCCTCTTTGGGAGGAAAAACCTCGAATGAGAATGTTTTTCCCTTGGCGAGTTTGTTGGTGATTTTCATGAGTTTCGGACCTCTTTCCTTCTTGGAAATTTGAATCTTGACCTTATTTTAACGGAGATATACTTTAATGTAAAATATAAAAACAGTATATCGATATTCTAATATCGATATACTGTTATCTTTTTCGCAGCCTCTCGAATCGCGGGCCGGTTGACAAGTTTTGAGTTAAATAGTATCCTGAAAGCAGCGTAAAATATGAAATATGGCATATGGAACATAGGATAAGCCGTACACGAGTATAAGAATTTATGAATTCAAAAGAAAGATAAATATTATGAATGGGGAACGGGAAAAAGAGATGCTCGATCAGTTAAAACAGGCCGAGCTTGATAGAAAACGCGACGATCGGATCATCCGCAAACTCAAGCATGACCTTGAATCGTTGAACGTAATGTACGAAAACGCCGTGCATTTGCGAAACTCTAACGTCCGTGAAAAAGAGAAGCAATACATGTACAATCATCTGATATTGGGAGCGTTTCCCAGTATTATGCTTGTGCTGGACAAAGATTTGCGATATGTCATCGGAACGGACGCGCTCATTGTTTCACAATTCGGTTTTTTTGACGAGAAAGAACTGGTCGGGCTGCGTTTGTCCGAGATCGTCGAGAACGCCACGAACGCCGACTGGGCGCGGAAGACCATCGCCAATTGCGAAGAATCTCTGGAAAGCGGCGAAATCCGCCAGTACATCGATTATATCGTTTTTTCCTCCGGACAGCAGATGCACGCCAATGTCTCCATCATTCCGGTGGTCGATATACATAACGCCAAACAGGGCGTTTCGCTGGTGATTCAGGATACCACCGAATTGGTGAAAGCCAAGATAGAGGCGGAAACGGCTTCGCAAGCCAAGAGCAGCTTTCTGGCCAACATGAGCCATGAAATACGCACCCCGATGAACGCCATCACCGGAATGGGGCATTTGCTGAGCAAAACGCCTCTTTCCAAGGTGCAGCAAGGCTATGTGAACAATTTGCTGAATGCTTCCGAGTCATTGCTGGAAATCATCAATGATATCCTGGATTTTTCCAAGATTGGCGCCCAGCGTTTTGACATCGTGATCCAAAGTTATAAGATCAGGGATTTGATCGGCGACGTCATCAATATTCTTCGGCTCCGGGCCAGCGACAAGGGCCTGGAATTCATCGTGGACGTGGACCCCACTTTATCCGCGGGCTATTTGGGAGATAATCTGCGAATCAAGCAGATTCTGGTTAATTTGATTTCAAACGCCATCAAGTATACCGCCAGCGGGCATATTTTGTTTCGGATCACCCATGAGAACGTCAACGGGCAGTACCATTTGTGCTTTGCCGTTTCGGACACGGGCATCGGCATCAAGGAGGATGATTATTCCAATTTGTTCTCGGCGTTCACTCAATTGGATTTGAAGAAAAACAGGGGCATCGAAGGCACCGGTCTGGGGCTGGCCATCAGCAAGGGCCTGGCTATAGCCATGAGCGGAGATATCGCGGTGGAAAGCGTTTATGGGGTGGGAAGCTGTTTCACCCTGCGTCTGCCTCAGGCGGTGGAGGACAGTCGGCCGGTGATCGCGCCGACCGATTTGGGGGAGAAAGAGGTTCTGCTTATGGGATCCGGCCCGGTGGCCGAAACACTCCGAAGCTCCCTTGAGCAATTGCGGCTGCGTTTCACCGTATTAGAGGACGCGCGGCATTTGAACGGCGCGCTGGAAGAGCGGCGCTACACACATTTGCTTTTTTTGTGCGGCGACGCCGCCGCGGCGGCGGTGCTGGCGAATCTTCCGGCGCTGGGGAGCACGCGGCTGGTGACCATCCAGTCCTTCGGCGCCATGCTGGTAGACTCGAAGGATTTTCCTGAGATGGATGTGCTGTACAAACCGGTGACCATTTTTGATCTGGCGCAGATATTCGGAGGCGCGCCGGAGGCGGACGGGGAGGATATGATGGGCAGTTTGCTGGGCGCTTTCACGCTCAGGGATACGACCGCGCTGTTGGTGGACGATAACGAGATCAACCTGGTGGTGGCGGAAGCGATTCTCCAGCAGTACAATCTGGACGTAGTCACGGCCGCCAGCGGGGAGGAAGCCCTCGAAAAAACCGCCGACGCCCGTTTCGACATTATATTTATGGATCACATGATGCCGCAGATGGACGGGGTAGAGACCACCAGGCGCATCCGCGCGCAGCAAGGCCCGAACGCCCAAACGCCCATCATCGCCCTGACGGCCAACGCCATTTCCGGCATGCGGGAATTCTATCTCGAGAATCAGATGAATGATTTCTTGAGCAAGCCCATGGAGATCGACCATTTGAACCGCGTTCTGCTGCGCTGGCTCCCAAGGGAAAAAATCGTAGCGGAACCGACCTGATCCGGGGCAAAGGCGGCATCCTGCCGCCGCCACGGCGCCGCGAACAACGCATCCGTAGGGGCGGCAACGGTACCCGTATGTGATGTATCCGTAGGGGCGGCATTCTGCCGCCCGGGACCGGCCGGAAACTATCATATCTTGTCATTCTGGGCTTGTCCCGGAATCCAGGTTCCTTGGTTTATCATTTTTGGATTCCGTGTCCTAACCCGGAATGACGGGGGATAGACAAGCCCGGCAATATTTAGGGTGCGTTTCTGGACGGCCTGACTCCCACGGCGCCGCGAACAACACATCCGTAGGGGCGGCAACGATACCCGTATGTGATGTATCCGCAGAGGGGCGGCAACGGTACCCGTTGTGACGTATCCGTAGGGGCGGCATCCTGCCGCCCGCTTTTGTCAGCTGCGAATTTCCAATACAAACCGCAGGCAAAAAGGCCGCCCCCGATTGACCGTTCGGATCAATCGGGGGCGGCTCATTCATGTCAGGAGGCTGCTTCGTCGGCGTAATCCACAATGGCGACCTCTTTGTTTCTCACCGTTACGCTCTCCGGGGCTAAAGGTACTCTAACGTCGAAAGGCAGACCACCGACAAGCGTGATTTGATGAAGCAACATATTGACCGCTTCGGATATGGATAATCCAAGCCTGTCAAGCGTTTTTTCCGCGTTAGACTTCACCATGCCGTTCACGCGAATATGCAGGGTTTCATTCTTCGTCATATAAGATCACCTCGTGAGTATTGTATCGCGTTTTAACGCAATATCAATACATTTTTCGTGGGTGGCTCTATAATTGCATATTCATTTTGGTTGACGGTTGGGATGGTTGGGGGACGGCTGGACGATCTGAGTTCCGTGTCCGCCTACGCGGCGCGAACGCGCAAACTTCCGCGCAAAACGCTGCTAAAAAGCACAGATCTGTGCGATGATGCGTGCTAATTCTTACTTTTTCGGCGAGGATATCTGGATTTACGCCATTTTTGGCACTGTTCCTCGCGCAAAAGTATGCCATTTAACCCGATCTGCGCGAGGAACCGCGCTAAATAGCATACTTTTGCGCGACGTTTTGCGCGTTTCACTCAATCGCGGTCGAATGGATATTGGAGACAGTGTAAAGAAAGCCGCCCCCGATTGACCGTTCGGATCAATCGGGGGCGGCTCATTCATATCAGGCTCGGTCTTCTTCTTTTTTCTTCTTCAACGCGGCGCAGAGGGTCAGGAATCCTGAAACCGCGGCTACTAGGGCGGCAAGGCTTGACTTGTTCGCTTCTTCCCCGCCTGTTTTAGGCACTCCCAGGGGCGCCGCGCCGTCTTCTTCCTCAAACAGCGCCTCCGCAGCCGGTACTTCCGGAAGTCCCAGCGGTACGTCCGGCGTCCCCAGCGGTACTACCGGCGCTCCCTGCGGCGTCTCTTCATCAGGCACAGTGACCGTCGTTCCGCCGTCGGATCCCGGATTGCCGCCTGACGGGCCCGGGAACGTCGCGGGCGGATCATCCGACATCTCAATGGTGGTAGGCTGCTCCGAGGGCTCCGATTCGCTGGTGGTGGGCTCGGTGGTCGTAGGTTCACTGGTCGTCGGTTCGGTCGTTGTTGGTTCTGTGGTCGTTGGTTCACTGATTGTAGGCTCAGTAGTGGTGGGCTCAGTGGTCGTTGGTTCTGTGGTGGTAGGTTCTATGGTCGTCGGTTCTGTCGTCGTCGGCTCGATAGTAGTTGGTTCCGTGGTTGTGGGCTCGGTTGTGGTGGTCGTGCTGCCTTGTGACGGAGGGGTTGTCGTTACGCCCCAGACTGCATATAGGTTTGTGTCGCCGGTAATCCGGAATGTAGCGTTTGTAGTGTATGTGGCCGTAGTTGCCCCAGGATTAGTCGCCCAGCCCAAGAAGGTATATCCTGCTCTTGCCAGAGTTGCCTGCCCTAAGACGGTTACTGTCGTGTTATATACATACCTTGTGCTATCCACTGGCGCGGCGCCGCTTGCTG
>JAISDM010000284.1 GCA_031264885.1 Peptococcaceae bacterium
CCCTCACATTGGCCATTGCGCCGGTCTGCCACCATTGTACCCTCAAACGCCCGTCTTTTTCAAGTGGCAAAACCTAAATTCCCCCGTCTGTCATTCACGGCGCCGTAGGGGCGGCATTCTGCCGCCCGGAACCGTTCGAAAACGGGACGGGGCACGGCATGCCGTGCCCCCACGCATTATTCACGGGGTCGGAGGGGCGGATGGCAATCCGCCCGTTTGTTTTCGGACGGTCTGGCCCGGGACCGTCCGAAGACTGTCATATCTTGTCATTCCGGGCTTTCTGCTGGAGGGCGAACAAAAAGTTCATGGCTTCCAGCGGGGTCAGGTTCATCAGATCGGCGGAAAGCAGCATCTGTACGACATCCCCTTTGCCTTTGGATGCTTTGGCCGATTTCGGCGGCGGATCCCCGAACAGGCTCAATTGACCCGGCCGCGCTTCCGCCGGCAAAGATTCCGGCTGATCCGGCGCGGGCTGATCCGGCGCCGCCGGCAGGGGCTCGGGTTGATCCGGCGCGGGCCGCGTGCCCTCTTCCCGCCGGTCCTCTTCCCGCCGGTCCCCGGCCGGCGGCGGGATCAAACGCCGGTTCGCCGCCGCCGGAGACTTGCCGCCGCCGGTGTTCTCCAGATCCTTGAGGATCAGGTACGCCTGTTCTATAACCGCTCCGGGCAGCCCGGCCAATCGGGCCACATGGACTCCGTAGCTCCGGTCGGCGGCGCCGGGCAGGATTTTGTGCAGAAAGACGATCTGTTCGCCCTCCTCACGCACGGTCAGGGAGAGGTTTTTGATTTGCGGGATTTTTTCCGCCAATTGAGTCAATTCCAAATAGTGCGTGGCGAACAGGGTTTTGGCGCCCAGGACGCCGGCCAGGTATTCGCTGACGGCCCAGGCCACGCTCATGCCGTCATAAGTGCCGGTTCCCCGCCCCACCTCGTCCAGGATCACCAGGCTGAAAGGGGTGGCGTGGCGCAGAATGTGCGCCACTTCATTCATCTCCACCATGAAGGTGCTTTGGCCGCTTCTCAGATCGTCGCTGGCGCCCACCCTGGCGAACACCCGGTCCCGGATGGCGATGCGCGCCTGGCTCGCGGGAACAAAACTGCCCATCTGAGCCATGATCACAGCCAGCGCCGCGCTGCGGCAGTAAGTGCTTTTGCCCCCCATATTGGGACCGGTGATGACAAAAAGCCGGCTGTCCGGATCCATATCCAGATCGTTGGGCACGAATCCCGGACTGTCCAGGATCTCTTCCACCACCGGATGCCTCAAATCCGTGAACCGCAGAACCTGTGTCTGCTGTTCCAGCATGACGGGCCGGCAATACCGGCGCTTGACCGCCGTCTCCCCCAAAGCCTGGAACGCGTCCAGGCGCGCCAAAGCCCGGGAAGTCCGCCGCGCCCGGGGCAGCGTCAGTCCCACCTGAGTCAGCAGATCCTGATATAAGGATTCCTCCAGCTCCAGCAGCTTATCCTCCGCGCCCAGCACCAAGTTCTCCAGGCGTATCAATTCCTCGGACACGAACCGTTCGCCCCCCGCCAGGGTCTGTTTGCGCTGATAATAGTCCGGAACCAGGGCCAGATTGGATTTGGTCACCTCGAAATAATAGCCGAACACCTTGTTGAATCCGATTTTAAGGGATTTGACCCCTGTTTTCTTCCGCTCCTCTGTTTCCAGCGCGGTCATCCAGTCCCGGCCGTTCTTGGCGCTTTCCCGGTATTCGTCCACCTGCGCGTGGTATCCGGTACGAATGACGCCGGGTTCTTTCAATCCGGGGGGCGCCGGATCCGTCAAAGCGATTTGGAGCAGGTCATGAAGATCATCCAACGGATCCGTTTCTTCCAGAATGGCGGTCCATTCCGCCACAGGCTTCTCGCGGTTCAGCGCCTGAACATGGCTGATGATCCCGGGAAGCACGGCCAGCGAGCTTTTGAGTGCCAGCAATTCCCGGGGAAGGGCCCGCCGGTAAACGACCCGCGTCATCAGCCGGTCCAGATCATGGACAGAGTCCATCAGCTTGCGCAAAGCCTGGCGCTGGGTCCAGTCGTCCTTGATTTGCTCCACCGCGTCCAGCCGGGCTTCGATTTGCCCGAGATCCGTCAGGGGTTTCTCCAGCCATTGGCGCAGGCATCTGGAACCGGCGGCGGTGCGGGTCTCGTCCAACAGTTCGTATAAGCTGCCTTTTTTGTCGTAGGTTCGGCTGCCACGGACGATCTCCAGATTGCGGAAGGTTGTGGCGTCTATGATTAAGTCTTCCTGGGACCGCAGAAGCCGGATGGACAAAATCTGCCTGGGCTCCATTTTTTGCGTGTCTTCCAGATAAAACAGCAAGGCGGCGGCGCTTCGGAGGGCCAGGGGCCAATCCTTCCACCATGAGTCCTCCGGCGCGGAGTTCGCCGAAGCGATCCGGCCCGCGTCCGGCGGCGCGTTCTGCCGGTCATGAGATAATTGGGCGATCCGGTCTAAGTTCGGCGCCGGATCGAACATGGACAAAGCCACCGGGGTCAAAGCGGTTTCTTCCCGGAGACTCAGGGCGTCGAAGAACCTGCGTTCCCACGAATCCCCGGACGCCGCTCCGCCTGCCGCGCCGTCCCCCGTTTCATCTCTCGCCCCGTTTTCCGCTTCGCCTGCCGCGCCGCTTTCCGCGCCGTCTCCCGTTCCACCGCTCGCTTCGCCTGCCGCGCCGTCTCGCGTTCCACCGCTCGTTCCGTCCCCCGCGCCGCCGCCGTCCCCCGTTCCGCCTCCCCGGCGAACGGGGATCAGAAGCTCCCGCGGCTTCAGACGGAGCAATTCATCCCGCAGCTGATCCCGGCCTTTTTCCCCTTCATATTGGGCCGCGTAAAGCTCCCCCAGCGCCGCTTCGCATAAAGCAAAACCAATCCTCCCGTCTTCCTCAAAGAGCGCGGCCAGGTATTGGTTTTGTTCGCCGGATTCGGCGTCCATCATGGTTCCGGACGTAACGACCCGCACGATGCTTCTTTTGACGATGCCTTTGACGGATTTGGGATCCTCCATCTGTTCGCAGATCGCCACACGGTAGCCTTTTTGCACCAGTTTTTCCAGATATTGATCCACCGCGTGATGGGGCACGCCGCACATAGGGATCCGTTCGGGCATTCCCGCGTCTCTGCCGGTCAGCGCGATGCCCAATTCCCGGGAAGCCAGCTGCGCGTCCTCGCCGAACATCTCGTAAAAATCCCCCAGCCGGAAGAAGAGCAGCACATCCGGATACTGAGCTTTGATTTCCTCATATTGGCGCATCATCGGCGTCTGGCCTAGCATACGGCTTCACCCTTGAGAATCCAGGTCTGCGGCTCCGTGATCCGCACCGGGACAAATTCCCCCAGCATGGACGGCTCCCCGGAGAACACAACGGAATGATTGCCCTCCGTTTTGCCGGAAAGCATACAGGGCGCCCCATCGCCGCCGCTGATTTCATCCGCCAGAACCTCCACGACCCGGTCCTTCAGCCGCGTATGATGGGCCAGACTGGCCTCTTCCTGGGCCCGCATCAACAGCGCCAGCCGCTCTTTTCGCGCGGCCAGAGGGATTTGATTCTCCATAGAAGCGGCAGGCGTGCCTTTGCGGGGGGAATACATAAAGGTGAACGCCGAGCTGAACCCCACCTCTTTCACCAAGGACAGCGTGTCCCGGAAATCCTCATCCGTCTCCCCCGGGAACCCCACGATGAAATCCGTGGTAACCGTCGCCTGCGGGAACACCCGCCGGATATATTCCACCAAAGCCAAGTAGTAATCCCGGGTGTAACCCCGGTTCATCATCTCCAGGACGCGGTCGCTCCCCGACTGGACCGGCAGATGAAAATGCCGGCATACATGCTGGGTTTCCTTTATGGCGTCAATGATTTGACGGGAAAAATCCCTGGGATGGGACGTCAAATACCGAACGCGGCGGAGACCGGGAATCCGGTCCGCCGCCTGGATCAGCGCGTGGAAAGACGAGGACGGATCCAGATCCCTCCCATAAGTATTGACATTCTGCCCCAGGAGCGTGACCTCCCGTATGCCTGTTCGGCTCAAGGCCCTCAGCTCCTCCAAAACAGCGTCCATATTCCGGCTGCGCTCCCGCCCCCGCACATAAGGAACCACGCAGTAGGTACAATAATTATCGCATCCATAGGTGATGTTGACCAGCGCCTTATAGGGAGAACGGCGCAGACTGGGCAGATTCTCCTCCGGCGGCGCCCCCGTTTCGGAGGTATCCGTTTGGAACGTCCCGGAGAGCCGGATTTGGGCGATGAGCTCCGGCAGCCGGCTCAGCCGCTGAGTCCCCATCAGCAGATCCACATGACCGGCTTTCCGGCGCAGCAGAGCGGCCATTCCCTCCTGCTGGGCCATGCAGCCGCATATCCCGATGATCAGATCCGGCTTCCGCTGCTTCAGCGCCCTGAGCGCGCCCAGCCGGGAGAAGACCTTCTGCTCCGCTTTTTCCCGGATACAGCAGGTGTTGAACAAAATAATGTCGGCCACCGACTGATCGGACGTGATCTGATACCCCATCTCAGCCAACATGCCCATGATGTTCTCCGAATCCCGGACATTGGCCTGGCACCCAAAGGTTTCCACATACGCGTACAAAACGAATCCTCCCGCATTTGCTGATATAATGTCCTTCAGCTCCCCGAAATCACGTCCGCCACAGCGAAGTTATGAGCATAAACACAGCCGTTCCCGCCGCCGCTCCCGCCGAATCGATGGCGACGTCCGCCAGCCTGGCGGCGCGCCCCGGAACAAACATTTGGTGTATCTCATCCGTCGCCGCGTATACGGCGCAGAAGATCACGCTCAACAGGCATATCCGCCAGAGATAGCGCGGCGCCAGCGTATTGCGCCAGGCGTTGGCCACCAATCCGCCCAGAATAAAATATTCCGCGAAATGCGCCGCCTTTCGCAGCCAAAAAGAAAATGCCTGGAGATCCGGCACATCGTTTTTCCAAAACAGCGAAAAGAACACTGTAAGAACCGTGTCGCTCTTTTCCCCCGAATCGGCGGCGTTGTCCGAAGAAAACATAAAAATGACCGCCATCCACAGCGCGGACACAATCCAGGCAAACACCATCTGAAATTTATCTTGCGTGATTCTCATGATGAATCAAATCCGATAACGCTATTTGCATGGCTGGAAGCTCCTTTCGGTTCGGGGATACGGGTATCGTAGCACGCAGGCGCTGTTTTGTCAATAATTTGAGTTCGCGTCTGTCCAAAGACGGGCGGCAGAATCGTATAAAAAAGTTCCCGCGGCTGCGGGAACTTTTTTATGGGCTGTTTCAGTTTTGATTTTCGCCGCCGCCGTCTCCCTCGTCTTCCTGCTCCAGCATTTCCTGCCAGGCGTCCACGACCTTCTCCCATTCGTCGTCGTCCTCGATATCGAACAGAATATCCTCGCCATTGTCGTCCTTGCCAATTTTCAAAACCACGGCGTCCGATTCCTCGTCTGAGTCGTCGTCGGAGACAGGATCCAATATCGCGTATTCCTGTTTGTCTACCTCGATCACGTCAATCAAGACAAACTCATGCTCAACGCCTTCATCGTCCACCAGAATAAAGCTTTCAACCTGATCTTCCATCTAAATTCCCTTCTTTCTCTTCTACCGGCCGAAATCTTACCGGCCAAGTTCAGCCGTAAATACGACATAGCCATTGTACCCGTTACGCGCCGGCATTGTCAAGTGCTGTTATGCCGTTGCGACCGTCGTGCAAATGCAAGTGATCCTGCACTCCCATAGCGTCGGCGACAACTGCGTTAAACAAATCTGCGTTTGCCGATTCAAGCAGGTTATTGCGCAATCTAATGTAATCGGGCGACGACTCGCATTGAATCCCGCCGTCCGTTTTAGAAAGATTGTGGAACAAAACAGGGACACTCCTGTCTTTCCTGACGTCGAAGTGCCGTGTAAGATTGTAATCGTGTGTCGCGGCAAAAATTTGCACACCATTTCGTGACAGTTCAAGTAAAATGTTTACAAGAACAGGGACAAGTTCCGGATTAAGACTGTTTTCAGGTTCATCCCAGAACAAAACACTGCCGCTTTCAAGAAGCCCATTGCGAAGCAGTTTCCAAAGCATCCCAAATTTGCGGAATCCGCTTGCCTCAAAAGCAAAGCTCAGCTTCAGACCGGAATTCTTTGTTATAAAGAATTGGTCATCTTCATATACGACTTCACCTTCGATCGTTTTCGCAATACGATCCAACAGTTTCTTGCTTGAATTGCCCGGCTCTTTCCGTACCGGCAGTTCAGCATTAACAAGCAAATCTGTTTCGGTCTTGTCAAACGCGAGAGCATATTTTTCATTCAGTGAAGCTAACCCCTTTGAATGCGAAAGAAGTTCGATTGCAGGGATAAAAATCGCGTCAAGATTAAGAAATTCTCCCTCACGATAACGGTACCCGTCTTTAAAGTTCCAGGCATTGATTGAGAATGAATCAGACTGTGTTGAAACCTTGAAGGAAAAAGGGTCGAACGAGTAACCGAAGGAATCGCGGTGACGATGCTGCTCCTCATAGATATACGAAAAATAACTAAAAATATGTGAAAGCTCTTCGGTATACTTGCGCTGATTTCCCCAATCACACGCCGCATACATCACCTTCATCAGTGTCGTCTTTCCGGTTCCATTCCCGCCGATAAGCACGTTGACGCCGGGGCAAAAGTTCGCCCCGAACTCACCTTTAAACACAAGGAAATCCTTTATTTCCAAGCGTGTGATCGCATTTGTCATTGCAACAGCCTCCTATAATCCAGATATCCCTGCAAAATCAGCACAGCCGCCACCCGGTCCACGGCGCGCTTCCTCTTCTTGCGGGACAGGTCCCCTTCCAGCATGGAGCGGTTCGCCGCCGCGGTGGTCAGGCGCTCGTCCC
>JAISDM010000014.1 GCA_031264885.1 Peptococcaceae bacterium
TCCGAATCCCAAGACCGGCCAGCCGTTTTCATCGAGCGACGCGGCCACGGTAGCCTTGATCGGCGCGACGGCAAGCGGCAGTCTGTTTGCCGCCCGCAGGAAAGACGACGCCGAACCCGGCGAGAAAGAAGCGTAAAAACAAAGCGTAAACGAGAATCCGGGCGGCGCGGCGGCAAACGCCCATGCGCCGCCCATAGCACGAAAGGAGCGAATCAAAATCATGGCATACAATAACAAACTGCTGCTGCGTGAAAATCCGGCGGATACCGGGGGTATCGTGAGCCACGGTTCCTATTCCACCTCACCGGACATCATATCCCACAGTCTGGTCAACGACCCGATAGCATTTTTCAGGGGCAATTACGGCGTCGATCCCAACGAGAGGATAGACCAAAGCTCGCGGACAAATCCGGTCTACGCCAGAGTGAAAAATCTACAAAGCGAAGCGTCCACAGGCTACCTGCGGCTTTACAGGGCGAACGCCTCTCTGTTTTTGAAGCCAAGCCAGTGGAGGTATAACCCGCTGAAAACCCCAAAGGGCGCGTCCTACGTCAAAGTTACGGCGTCAGCCTCCGGGGAGATCGCTATCGGCGACGACGTGTTTTCTCTGGACGGCACACAGGGGAATTATTGCATTGTGGGAATCGTAAATGACAGCGCCGCAGAAACATTGCCCTCGGATTTCAAATCTCTCTCTGAATTTGTCCTTTGGGTGCATGAAAATCCCGCCGTCGCCGCCCGAAATTTTTCTCTTATGGCATCCGGAAACCGCAATGACTACGAAAGCCTTTTTGTGATATGCAACGTCCGACCCTCCGCCACGCTGTATACCGTCAGCGTACAGGCGTCCAAGCTGCCGGACGGAACGATCTTCGGGCTTGAGAACACTGCGCTTCGGATAAGCAAGACGGGGATTTTCTACGCGAATGACGAGATGACGCATATCGTCGCGGACTCGTCGCCGTGGCCGGCATACTACGACGGTTATGTGCGCGTTTTCGCCAAACTTCCTACGGGCGCAGCATGGCCGAAAGAAGCGGAGTTTGAGGTTAGCTATTATTACGCGGCGACGCTCAGCGAGAACATCAGCAAATTCGGGCGCGAGCCGGTTGAGGCCATCGGCAGGCGGGCGGTCGCAGACGGGCTTCACGGCGGCGCGCAGCGCCTTGTCCTGCTCGGCAGATGCACCGCCAAATTCGTGTAGGAGGGACAAAAGGCGGCGCTTACATTTAGATGGCAATGCTGTAAAACCAAGTTGTAAGCTGTTTATGGCTGTCATAGGGGCGGCTGCGTTGAGATCAAAAGAAAGAGAGGTGAGGCCATGCGGATAAACACATCCACGCATTACGCGATCCGCGTGATGCTGTACCTCGCGGAACAAAAACGCATTGTTCCGTCGGCAGAGTTGGCGGAACATATCGCGATTTCTCAGCGCTACCTGATGCAGATCAGCGCAAAACTGCGGGACGGCAGGCTAATCGGAACCACTGTCGGCATGAGCGGCGGCTATGCCTTGCTAAAAGATCCCTCGCTAATCAGCGCCTATGACGTCGTCGCGCTGATGGAGGGTGTTGCGGATATACCAGGAAGCGCCGCCGACATACCGGACGGCTCCAAACTGTACAACGCCCTGAGCCTTTTGAGGGATTACGTGGAAACCTATCTGCGCTCAATAAGGCTGGATAGACTGACAGATAAAAACATGGCTGAGTGGCAGGAGGAATTCGCGGACATAGTGGAAACGCATATCGCCGCGCTCAGGCAAAATGTCTGAAAGGCGTATTGGATAGACGTGAATACTAACCGGCGTGAAATGGGGACTAAATTCCCGTTCCACGCCGGTTTTCCTTGCAATTTGAAAATAATCGGAGCATAATATAGATAATATTTTCAAATGTTCACACAGAATCGCGGAGTCGCCGGAAGAGAAAGAAGGTAATTGTGTCGCGGACGAAAACAAAGAATCCCGGAATGAAAAAACTGTTTTTATACCTCATATTGCTTGTGATGCTATTCGCCGCGGGGTGCGACGGCGCGACGGCGTCGCCGAATCCGCCGCCGGAACCGGGACAAGAGGATCAGGACGTTCTGCGCGTCCATTATATCGACGTGGGACAGGGAGACGCGACTTTTATCGAGTTCCCGAACGGACAAACGATGCTCATTGACGCGGGCGACACCGGGTACGGCAATACGGTGGCAAAATATATTCAAGACAGCGGGCATACCTCGCTTGATTACATCGTGGCGACACATCCCCACGCGGATCATATAGGGGGGATGGATACGGTGCTTGACGCGATTGAAGTCGGTGATATTTATATGCCGAAGGCAGTCGCCGCGACGCGGACCTATGAAAACCTGTTGGACAAAATCGCCGCCAAAGGGCTGAAAATAAAGACGGCCCGCGTCGGCGTGAACATACTCGCGGACAGCGGCCTTTCCGCAGACATATTGGCGCCGAACGCGGAAGAATACAGCGACCTCAACAATTATTCGGCTGTTGTCATGATCACATACGAGGACGTCAAATTGCTGTTTATGGGGGACGCCGAGATGCTCAGTGAAAATGAGCTGTCCGGGGATATACGCGCGGATGTGATAAAAGTGGGGCACCACGGCAGCGATTACTCCTCCGGCCAGAGTTTTGTTGACAGAGTGAAAGCGCGTTACGCCGTCATTTCCGTCGGAGAAGGCAATTCCCACGGTCACCCCGCGCCTGATGTAATCAAGCGGTGGGAGGATGCCGGATCCGTGATTTATCGCACAGATTTGAACGGCACAATCGTCATAAGTTCAGCCGGAGCGGATATCACGGTATCATATGAAAAAGGCTCCGCGGACTCGACGGGCGAAGCGGCGCTCGGACCCAATCCTCCCGTCGCGGAAACGGCGGCGGTATGGGTTTTGAATACAGGCACAAAGAAAATCCACTATCCCGATTGCCGCTCCGTGCCGCAAATCAAGGAAGGCAACCGCGCGGAGTCCGGCAAAACGGTCGCGGAGTTGGAAGCTGAAGGATTCGACGCCTGCGGCATATGCAAGCCGCATGACTGAAAGGAAGTGAGATATTGCTCATTATCGACAGATTTGAAGGCGATTTCGCTGTCTGTGAAAATGACGCCCGGCGTATGATTCATATTCGCAGAAGTGAGATTCCGGTTCAGGCGACTGAGGGAGATTGCCTGATCGCCGATCCGCAAAAAGGCTATGTCTTGGATACAGATGAAACGGCGCGCCGCAAAGCGCGGATCAAAGCTAAAATGAATCGCCTGTTCACGGAATAGATGCGGGGTGGTGAAATTGTGGAACCGGTGAACCGAATCGCTAAGACTCGCTTAGACGCGGGCCTCTCGGTGAAAGAACTGGCCGAGAAACTGAATGTAGATATAACGACCGTGAGCAATTGGGAGTCGGGACGCCGGCAGCTCACGCTTGAGCGACTGATGCAGCTCGCTGGGCTTTTGAATGTCAGCGCGGCTTACCTGTTGGGTGAGAATGAGCGCCCGCCGTCTACTGAGCCGGTGAGCGCCGCCGCGCTGCCGATTTTGCACCGGACGCCAGTCTGGATGAAGAGTCAGGGCTGGGCGTTGGTGAATTCCGTCGCGGGAACATTGGTCTTCGCGGATAAGAGCGAGATTCCTTTTGCCGAGATAAGGGAGCCGGTCTATATTGTCCCGCCCGCGTTTGCGACCGGCTTACGCGGCGCCGGCGAGCCGCTTGATCTTGATCATATCTTATCTTCCAAACGGGTCTGGGTGGAGCCGGTCTCACCGGATCCAGAACTGGCCGCCGAGCTGCGGGGATGGTACAGGCCGCGAGCGCGGCGCCTGGTTGAGAATGAGTTTGGGAATCGCTTTTATCTGGACGCCTACGGCGCGAAGTGGCTGGCGTTTAAGGATTGCCTGAGCCATACGGAGGAGGAGTGAGCCGATATGCCAAATGAACTGATCCGTTGCCCATGGGCGAACGCCGATCCGCTGTCCCGGCGTTATCACGATACCGAGTGGGGCGTGCCCTGCCACGATGAGCGCCGCCTGTTCAAGATGCTGATCCTGGAGGGCAAGCAGGCCGGACTGAGTTGGTACGGGATTTTGAAGAAAATGGACACTCTCCGCGCGGCGTTCGATGATTTCGATCCACATAAGCTCGCCGCGTACGACGACGCGAAAATCAATGAGCTTCTGCAAAACCCTGGCGTCCTCCGCAATCGCCTGAAGGTGAATGCCGCATTCACAAACGCGAAGGCGTATTTCAGGCTTTGTGAGGCGCATGGATCCCTCGACAGCTATATATGGGCTTACACGGGCGGCAATCCAGTTGTCGGGAATTGGGAAACGCAGGAGCAGATGCCAGCGACCACGCCGCTCTCCGATGAGATCAGCCGCAACCTGAAACAGCTCGGCTTCAAGTTTGTCGGCTCGACGATTATCTACTCGTACCTGCAGGCGGTCGGCGTGGTCAACGATCATTTGATTACGTGCAGCTTCGCGAGAGGACCGCGTGATGTTTCGTGATATAAAAATCGAAATGGACACCCCGACGATTCACAGAATCATTTCCTATGCGGCATTTGACGGTTCGCCGGAAGGAACGCGCCGCGAGGCGGAAAAATATCAGGACAGCGGAAGCCTCTGTTTCTATGGCTGGATAGAAAATGGTGAGGTCGCGGGGATCTGCGGTTTCGAGGAACACGCCGCCAAGGTTGAGATACACCTGATTTCAGTGGACGAACCCTATCGCGGCAAGGGAATAGGCGGGGCGATGGTCGCCGAGTTGCAAAACAAATACCATAAGCCGATTGAAGCCGAAACCAACGACGACGCGGTGGATTTCTACCGCAAGCGTGGTTTTACCGCGACGTCGTTCACGCATCCTCTGCACGGCAAACGGTGGGCCTGTGTTTTGAAAGAATTGAAAATTATCAGTATCCGGCATAAGCACACGGTTGCCTGGCTGATCGGCGCCGGGCGCGGTTGGATCATGCTCGACGCGCTCTGGCCGGACTCGTTCCCAATCATCAGGGACGCGCTCAGGGAGAACGGCATCCGCTTTGAGG
Organism: Peptococcaceae bacterium; assembly: GCA_031264885.1. GTDB lineage: Bacteria > Bacillota > Peptococcia > DRI-13 > UBA5745 > JAISDM01. Next base: position 5,060 of record JAISDM010000014.1, read on the forward strand.
ATATCCCATATCTGGCCGTCACGCATTTTCACATGGACCACGCTGGCGCCGTCGAGACGCTGAAAGAGCATGGTCTGACGCTGCTGCTCCATGAGGCGCAGACGGCGGGGCCGGAGGCGATGAACAGATTCTTTATACGCAAGCCGGATCTGGCATACCGGCCTATCGGCGCGTCAGGGACGCGGATCGTCTCATCAGCCGATAGCCGCGCCTTGCTGTCCGATATGGGGCTTACAGGCGGAATCATCCATACGCCGGGTCACTCTGAAGACAGCGTCAGCCTGGTATTGGATGGCGAATGCGCCTTCACCGGCGACTTGCCCCGGTCAGACGTGGCGGACGGGTATGGAGACGCCAGCGTAGTCGGGAGGTGGCGGCGCCTACTGGGTTACGGCGTGAAACGCG
>JAISDM010000039.1 GCA_031264885.1 Peptococcaceae bacterium
GACAGCGTCGCCGAAGCGTTCACGTCGTTTATCGACAAACTTCCTTATGCCACGGTTGTACTGGGTTGTACGGAGTTGCCGGTGTTGTACGATAAATTGAAGCAAACGATCACGGGTAAAACCATCATTGATCCATTGCAGTGCGCGATTAATAAACTAAAGGAGATTTGTAATTGAGGAAGCATATTATCTTCGGTGGATTTGACTATGCAGTGTACTACGAGATGAATCAAGACGCGATTTTTCACGGCATTGACTACTTTGTTGACAACGATCCCTCTCTTATCGGTACGACGTATCTCGGTAAACCGATATACGCGCCTGATGTGTTGCTGAGCGAGGATAAAAACAATCTTCTCATTTTGATCGGCTCGGTTGTGTACTATACGGAACTGCGGTTTCAGCTAGAAGATATGGGCTTTGAAAAGGATAAACACTTTGTTTGGGGCATATCGTTCCCCGGCGACGATAAATGTCCGAGACTGTTGCGTTACAATGAGTTTAGCAGCGATAATAAAAATAAAATAAATATGTTTAGCGAGACGACGACCGCAAAGTTGAAAATAATTGCGAGACTCATTGATTTCAGCAAATACAAAACCATCGTTGATTTGGGGGCAGGTCCAGAGTTGTTGTCTGCATATTTACCGAATCATTGTAAATATGTACCGGTCGATTACTTGCAGTATACGGATAGAACTGTGTTATGTGATATGCTGAGATTTGAGTTTCCGAGAATTGAGGATGATAAAAAGAGTACGCTCTTTGTTTCATCGAATCATATAGGATACGCTTCCGATTGGCGGTGGTATGTTGATGAAATTGCCAAGCGGTGCGATTGTTTGATTTTCGCGAAGCAAGATTTTGCCTCCATATCCAGAGAGTATCGTAAAACAAAATGGAATTTCAGCAATATCGCGTTTAACCACGAGTATGTTATGTATGTCCTGAGTAAAGGCTTTAAGATGACAGACGCGTTAAATTTTCGTTTGAGGACAGATATTTACAAGTTTGAGCGATGAGGTGTTTGTGTGAAAAAAGTGCTGTTAGTCGGGGTATTTGATTTGTTCCACTTCGGACATCTGCGGCTGATACAGCGAGCGGCAACGTTAGGCGATTATCTTATCGCCGCCGTTCAGGAGGATGGGTACATCTTGAAACATAAGCCGACAGAAGCATATTACTCAACTGAGGAACGCATTGAGATGATTCGCGCGCTGCGTGTGGTTGATGAAGTGATATCATACAAAGACATAGCTGATGATATCAAGACTATCGACTTTGATGTTTTCGTCAAGGGGCCGGATCAAACGCACAGTGGCTTCTTGTCCGCGACAGAGTGGTGCGAAGCTAATGGCAAAAGTGTCGTGACCCTTCCGAGAACCGATGGTATCTCTTCGACGTATCTTAAACAATTGCTTGAAGATTTCGCAAAGAGGTAAACGAATGACCGCGAAAAATGTTTCTCAAATCTACTCGCAGAATAGGTCGGTTCTTAGTGAGGCATTACCGTTGGATACGCCTTTCCTGGTGTCCATATCATTGGTGAACTACTGCAATCTTGCTTGCAGATTTTGTTATCACAGTGATCATGAAGAGAAGCGGCGCCGTGGCATAATGCCGAGTATGCTGGAATACTCAGAGTATGTGAAAATTATAGACGACTGCAAACGATTCCCAAACAAACTGAAAGCATTGAGATTATCCGCTTGGGGTGAGCCTTTGCTGCATCCGGACTATATTAAAATGCTCAAATACGCAAATAACGCTGAGGTAGCAGGCAGGATAGAAATTTTTACAAATGCCGTTTTGTTGACGCGCGAAATCTCAGACGGTTTAATTAAATATGGAATGAACAAAATGATCATATCCATCGAAGCATTATCTGATGAGGGCTATTATGAAATTTGCGGACGACATATTGATTTTCCGGATTTGATCGACAACTTGAAGTATCTTTATGAGAACAAATCAGACACTCTAATCATGCACATTAAAATTGCGGATATGGGTTTAAGAGGGAAAGATGATACAGAACGTTTTTTTCAGATATTTGGCGATATCTGTGATGAAATATCTGTTGACCATATTGTTCCGATTCCGGTTGAAAGCGCGGCTCGCGCCATCCTAGCGAATATGAAAAATGAAAATCTGGATAAAACGAAGGGCTGGGATAAGATAGCGGACCGGAAAGTTTGCCCGTTTATCTTCACTTCGTTGCTAATACAACATGATATGCGTGTTCTCCAATGCAACCGTGATATTTGGTGCGAAGAATCGTTAGGTGATGTTAGAACGCAATCTCTTTCAGATATTTGGAATGGAGACAAGCATACGAACTTATGCTTATCACATTTGAAACAATCGCGATACAGCGTTGAGTTTTGCCGCGATTGTTCCACAATTCTTTACACTTCAAATGATAACATAGATGATTGCGCTGATGTTATCCTAAACAGATATGGTAAAAACAGGGGGCTGTAATCATGGTATACCATTACCCGCATTCGGAATATTTTTCTGACTGGGAGAAGCCTGATTTCAAGACGCTCAACGGTCAGCTCGTGTTATGGGGCGCGGGGAAAGTCGGGGAACTCGCCGCTCATTGTCTGAATAAGCTTGGCGTTAACTTCTTGGCGTTCGTTGATTCCGCTGAAAACAGATGGGCCACATCTTATTGTGAGCATAGAGTTATCTCACCTAAGGAGTTAAAAGAAGACTACCCGAATGCTGCCATATTGATATCCAATTCTTTCCCGGCGGGCACTTATTCGGCGCTTGAAGAACTTGGATTTAACAATGTGTATGACTGTTCATCATTATTTATGGAAATTGACTTTACAGGTTATAATTATTCAATGTCTGTCGAGTTTGCCGCTCGCAACGCGGTTAGTTATCTTCGAAATCTGATGTTGTATAAGGGCAAAGCACAGACACTTGAACGCATAATTTTTGTGATCAATCAAAAATGTTCTCTATATTGTAAAAATTGCGATGGCTATACTCCATATTTACTTAACCCTGTTAACTACGACGCCGGTGAAATCATTCAGAGCGCGGAAGTGCTTTTTAACGCTATCGGTTTCATTGAATATATTGATTTAATGGGCGGCGAACCGCTTTTACACAAAGATTTGAAGGTTATACTGAACTACTTTATCAGCAGTAAAAATGTCAATTTAGTAACACTTGTTACAAATGGAACGATTGTTCCATCCTCAGAATTACTGACATTGATGCAATCCTCTAAATTTGTGTGCCGTATTTCTGATTATGGAGTTTTGTCTTCAAAACTAGGCAGGCTTGTTGAGATATTTCGAAAAATGAACATTAAGTTCGAAATAACAAACTATCAGTCGTGGGATTCTTTGACAACCTTACAAAAAACAAATGAAACGGCGGAGGAATTAGATAATAAATTCTCAAATTGCACAGCTAACGTACTCTATTATCAAGCGGGTAAAGTTGCGTATTGCCGTACTGTAAACGCTCTCAGCAATGTCGGCAAAGAAGTGTTGCCCAAGTCAGACAACAACTATCTTGATCTGTACGATGAACACGGAAGCATTATAAAAAACGCCAGGGAGCGTATTGTCCGGTTCTGTGACCGCCTGTACGCCAGAAAACATATTGACGCGTGTCAATACTGTAATGGCAGTCATTGTTTGCAATTCCGCGACAGAGTTCCGGTTGCCGAGCAAGCGGATGACCATTTGTCTTTAGATGATTTATACATCAAGGAGTGGATCGGTGAATATTAGATTAGAAAATCTCAACCTTACCCCAACAATGCGCTGTAATCTCAAGTGCAGATTGTGCGGGGTGCTTGTGCCGCAGTACGACTATCGGCCACAGATGACATTGGATGAGTTTGCGGCGACACTGAAAGCTATATTTGAGCTTGCCAACAGCATCGGCAAGCTTCAAATCACAGGTGGTGAACCGTTGCTTCACACGGAACTTGCGGATATGCTTGAAGAATGTTTTGAGTATAAACCGCAGTTTGATAAGTTGTGGCTGTTTACGAATTGCGCTGTGTTGATGAAGTCTGCTGTTCTTGACGTTTTGGCGTCGCATAAAGACAAGGTGTACATCCACATGAGCGACTATGGCGCGCGCCGCGAAATAACAGAGGGTTTGCTTCGTCAATTGGACGGAGCGGGTATCGAATACAGGTATCTGAAATACTTTGGCGATGAGCAATATTTCAACGGTTGGGTTGATCAAGGCGACTTTGTCAAGCATGAGCGTTCCAATGAGGAAAACGAGGCAATCTTTTATTCCTGCTCTCATGTGAAACGCGGCGGTTCTTGGTATGTGCGCGGCGGACAGATGCATTTGTGCGGACGGTCGATTCGTGGCACAGAAGTTGGCAGGATTCCGTTACGAGACGAGGACTATTTAGATATTTTTAACGGAACGGTGGTTGAGAGGCGCGAGAAGTTGCATAGGTTGACACAATCCGAATACATTCTCGCTTGCGATTATTGTAACGGTGAATATGGCACAGAAGATTTGACAAAACGTCATCCGGCAGGGGAGCAAGATGTAACATGCCGCAAAAGCTGAAAGCATTGATTGTTGCGGCGGATTCTGTCACGCCAGACTATATATTCAAACATCGCGCTCAGTTCCCGTTTTTTAATCAAATAATTGAAAACGGAGTTTTTGCGGAACATGCCGCCTATGTTCAGAAAGGCTATGCGGAGTCGTATTCATCCGAACAAAACTGGGCGACAATTTACACGGGACTGACGCCGGATGTTCATAGTATCACAACAAACAATGTGCGCGGTCAGCGCAAACGTCCCGAGATGGGTGATTTCGACGGACTGCGCCCTTTCTGGCAAGTACTGAATGATAACGGATACAGTGTGGGCTTATGGGCGGCGGATGATTGCAAGTCGCCAACACCAATCAATGGCTATGCCGTGTCTGTTCGCTACGATATGATTGAAACGCCGGTTGAAAACCGCGCTGCTCCGCGTGAAGTGCAACTCTGCGCCAAAGACAGATTTTTATCAAAATTTCTTAATGGCAGTCCGCCGCCGAGACTGTATCCTCAAACGCTGAAGCAGCAGGGGTACACGTTTGAGCAGCTGCGGCATGACGCTGATTTGGCGGAAAAAGCCATACGCAAGTATCATTTTCAAGATGCTCTGCCGAATTTTGAGGCGGAGCTTGATTACTGGTTCTCCGCTATGCGATGTGTTCAGCGTGAAAACGCCGTGGATGTTTTGTACCTGTTTACACCGACGACGGACGTTATCGCGCATTGTTGTATGTATTGCGACGACAATCCGACATTAATTGAAGCCTATAAGCTTCTTGATAAGTATATTTCGGCGTTTGCGAGAGAATTTCAACCTGAGAACACTCTGTTTCTTTCCGATCACGGACAACAGAATTTCAAAGATTTGATACGATGCTCCGATGTTTCTGTTCAACGTGAAGCCTTTGCCGCGCGGGATGAGGTGTTATGGCTTAAGAACGGATACATTGCCTTTGAGGCGTACAATGGCGCGCTCTTGTTTACGGCGCACGCTTTACGCGGGATATTTCTCGCGATGGGTAAAAATATTCGTCACACGCGGATTGAAAATGCGCGGATTCTTGATATATATCCTACATTACTGGAATTATTCGGTTGTAAGATACCTGACGGACGTTTCGGCTATGTAGCTGATATTTTCAACAGACCATTGGTAAATGTCGAAAAACTTATGATCGACGGGAATCGTAAATTGGTCGCCATCATTCAATGCCACGCGATCAACATAATGGATATTGTGATCAATGAGGTTTACCTTGCCGACCGATTCGCTGACATTACCGTCGTTGGGGACGCAAAATATATGGAAATTATAATCAATAACCCGCGTGTGACCGCGTTTGTTTCTTTTGAACGCTTTGACATATCGGCATACGACGATGTGTATTGCAGTTATTATAACGCGGGCAGCGGCAAAATTAATCATATTCAGATAAGCGAGCGCCTGAAATGAAACACTTCGTTCTCTATGGCCACGGCGGTTCCTATAACCACGGAGGGGAGGCGTTGGCGCGCTGCACGATTGCGTTGCTGCGGCGCGAGTTCCCGGGGCGCCGGGTCATACTCTCGACGCATTTCGCGGAGCAGGACAAAGAATTCGGTATTGACGCGGATGAGTTCGTGGAACGCAATCCTGAGGGGGGAACCAACGCGGAAGTGTACGCGCCAACGCTTGAGCTTATCACACCGGAATGTGTGTGCGTTCATCTCGGCGGGGACAATTACTGTTATCCCAATTGGCAGCGTTACGCTCAAATTCATCAACGGGCATTGGAGGTTGGCGCGGCGAGCGTTCTTTGGAGCTGTTCCATCGAGCCGGACGCGACGGATTCTGAAATGTTGGATGTGTTAAAAACCCATCATATGATTGCGGCGCGTGAATGTATTACGTTTGACGCTTTAACTTCGCGAGGGTTGACAAATACAGTCAAGGTCTGCGATATAGCGTTTACTCTGCCTGCCGCCGAGTCCGCCGAACTAGATTTCTTATGTGATAATTATGTAGCTCTGAATCTCAGTCCGCTCATCACGCGCAAAAATCCGGTAGTACAGTCAGCTTTTCAGAACTTGGCGGATTATATATTAAGCGAAACGGATTATAACATTGTTCTCGTTCCACACGTCCTGACGCGCGTTGATAATGACGTTGACGCGCTTCGAAGGATTGACGCGCATCATTCCTCAAGGGTGTGTCTAGTGGACGCAAATCTGCCGGCAGATCAATATAAATACATCGTTTCGAGAGCGCGGCTGTGTGTCGCGGCGCGGACGCATCTGACGATAGCGGCGTACTCGGCCGGCGTGCCGACGCTTGCGCTTGGCTACAGCGCGAAAGCCGCGGGAATCGCCGCCGACCTGGATATGAGCGATTATCTGCTGCGAATTGAGCGCGTTCGTAACGAAACTGACATCACGCGAGCGTTCCGGCAGCTTCTCAAGCATAAGGATTCGATTCGCGCGTCCTTGTCGCGCCGTGTTCCGAATTATATTTTAACCGCGGCGAATCAGCGAATACTGGCGGTACTGTCAGGCTGCGGATAATAGGAGAAATTTGATGAGTAAGGTTTATATTCGCACATATGCTTATAACGCGGAGAAAACGATCCGCCGGGCCGTAGAAAGCATACTCAGTCAGACTCATGAAGATTGGGTCTATTACTTATGCGACAACGGGGCGACCGACCGGACCGGACAAATAATCGACGAGTATGCGCGGAAGGATCATCGGATCAAGGCGTTTCATAATAAGGTCAATCGGGCATATCTTGAAACGCCGGAGGCGTTGTTTTTGCCGCATCACATTGAAGACGACGATTTTTTTTGTACGCTGGACGCCGACGACGAATATACATCAACGTTCTTAACGGATATGCTTGCGTTTGTTGAGAGCGGCCATTTGGATATTGCGATATGCGGCAGCGACTTCTTGAACGCGGAGAATAATGGCGCGTTGGCCGGCAGAAGATTGACGCAAAGCGATTTAATTATAGCTGGGGAGGGTTGGGGGAACTTGTTTCCTCATTATCATCAGTTCATTCGAACGGTGTGGGGAAAGCTGTTTAAAGGGAAAACACTGCGCCATACGGTTCAAGACTCCGCAAACGCGCCTGAGTTCCCAAAGGCTTACGGGGGTGATACATATAACGCCGTGCTTTCGTTATTGGATTCGGAGCGCGTCGGCATACTGTCGAAGTCGCTGCACAGGTATTATGTATCGCATAAATCCGTGTCATATCAGTGGATTGACGGACGCAATGACACCGATAACACATTGCTGGAACAGGCGCGGGATTTCCTCATTCAGAAGTGTGGCGCGGTGACGCCGGTTAACGAGGAATTCCTGCTTATTGTGTATATGAACGCTCTTACCGATACGCTGAAAGTGTTGATCGGTTGTAATGAGCCGGAAGCCGCCAAGATCGACATCATGTGTGAAATGTTTCTGTGCGGCAACGCGCGGTCGCTTGCGTCCCGGGAGGGTTTCGGCGCGTTGGTCGGCGACGCGGAGGGCTGCGCGAAGCGGCGCGGAGAACTGTTCGCGATGGGGGCGCAATGGCTGTTGCTGCGTGAGGAAGTCGCGGACGGGCAAGTCGGGAAATATTGTGAGCTGGGCGAGTTTCTCTGCGCCGCTTGTGAGAACGCCGATGGATGGGTTTCTTTTAAGAAACTGTTTGCGCGGTTTTTGATGGAGACGGGGCGCGTTGATGAAGCGAAAGTCAGAATCGATGAGCTGACGGAGCTGCTGCCGGGCGATGAGGATGTCGGGGAGATTTGTGCTATGAGGGAAAGAATGGATTCCGGGATGAGCCTGGAATGACGGGGTGTGATAGTTTCCGGACGGACCCGGGCGGCAGGATGCCGCCCCTACGATAGCGTGAATGGCGCGTTTGTGGGGGCGGCGCCTGTCGCGTAGGGCTGAGCCCGTGTCCTAACCCGGAATGACGGGGTGTGATAGTTTTCGGACGGGCCCGGGCGGCAGGATGCCGCCCCTACGATAGCGTGAATGACGCGTTTGTGGGGGCGGCGCCCTGTCGTCTGCCTTGGACTCTTGGACTACCCCTCGGACGCCAGTTCAAATAATTTGCCGGTGAAATAGAGGGGGACGTTTGTGATCGCGCCGTTTTTCAAGAACTCATTCGTGCTGATCCGAATCGCGGTTTCGGGATTGTGTCCGGCGATATAGCTCTTGAAGCTGACGGCGTTTTTGCCGCCGCCCGATTTTACTTCGAGGGGGACAATGGATTCGCCGCGCTGAAGCATAAAGTCAATTTCGCGCTCCTGGGCAAAAGAATAGAAGTGGGGCGTTTGATCTGACAGCGGCATCAACTGTTCCAAAACATAATTCTCGGCGAGCTGCCCTTTGAACTGAAACGCTTCGGCAAGCAAAACGGATTTGTTCGTAAGTCCCGCCATATGTTTGATCAAACCTGTGTCCAGCAGGAACAGCTTGAAGTAATTGAGCATTTCATACGCCCGCAAGGGATATTCGGGCTTGGAAACATTCAGGATACGGTAGGCTATGCCGCTGGATATGAGCCACTCAATGGCGTCCTCAAAATCCTTTGCCCGCGCGCTTTTGGCGATTGCCGCGTACATAAATTTCTCGTTATTCTCTTTCGCGAGCTGTGGAACGATGCTGCGGAACACTTGCAGTATGCGCCCGCTGTTGACTTTGCCGCTGTGTTTGGTAAAGTCGTTTTCATATAATGAGATCATTTCTTCTTTAATCGCGTCGATTTCTTCGGGGGCGGCGTTGTTTACCCAGCTTTGAACGCATTCCGGCATTCCGCCGATAATCAGGTACTTCTTATAATGCTCCGTCATCCTCCCGTGAAAAGCCGAAACATAGTCCGCGCCGGATTTTATGGAGCGATAATACTGATACATACCTGTATCGGCGGCAGCCAAATATTCCTCAAATGTCAACGGGTACACGTTCAGGAGATTCACTTTCCCGACAGGGTATGACACCGCGCCAAGATAGGCGCCGAGCAGACTCCCCGCTGTAATGACGTGGTATTCGTTCGCTTCCTCGTTAAAGTATTTCAGACTTCCCAGCGCGTTCGGGCATTCCTGAATCTCGTCTAAAATGATCAGCGTTCTTTCGGGTAAAACCGTCTTGCCCCGAATCAATCCAAGCCGTTCCAAAATCTGCCTGGGGTCTTTCGTATCGTTGAAGATTTTGACGGCGTCGGCGTCTCTGTCAAAACTGATATAAATCGAATCCTCATACGCTTCGTTTGCGAATTCCCGCGTCAGCCACGTCTTGCCGACCTGCCTCGCGCCCTTTAAGACAAGGGGTTTTCGGCGCGGGCTGTCTTTCCACGCCAAAAGCTCGTTATAGACTTTTCTGTACATACGCGGCGCCTCCTTGAAAATGGATTCCCACTTATTCTCTGCGTCCCGCAATGACGCCGGGGAATACGCGGCGCTCAAATTCCGCGATGTCGGGCCCGGAATAGGATTTTAACTCAAAATCGGCTTCGCTGAGATCGAAGGCGTGATGCCGTGTTCCGGTAAACGCGCACACTGTCATACCGGCGTTCTTGCCGGATTTGACGCCGTTGACCGAATCTTCAATGACGAGACACTCGCCCGGGGTGACTCCCAGCTGCTCCGCGCACTTCAGGTAGATGTCCGGAGCGGGCTTGCCGTTCTCGGAATCACTGCCTGTGACGATTACGTCCATCCACTTGTTTAGCCCGAACTGTGCCGCGATGAAATCGACCACCTCTTTGGGCGACGACGACCCGACGGCCATTTTGACGCCGCGGGCGCACAGGCTGTCCAGCAGTTCCGATACGCCGTCAATCAAGCCGGGTACACGCTTTACCGCGCTGACGAGGGCTTCCACGTAGAGACGCGCCACTTTCTCTTTCGGTTCGCCAGGGGTAAGCATTTCCGCGGTACTCTTGAATGACGCGCCGGTTGTTCTGGCTATTTCCGCTTCGCCGTATGGGTACCCGAGGCCGCGGATCAGTTCGCCGACGGAGATGTTATAAAACGGTTCGCTGTCTATCAGTACGCCGTCCATATCCCATAGGACCGCTTGGATGTTCTGTTTCGTTTTTATCGGTGTTCACCTCCCGAAAAGATCGGAGCGCGCTTGTTCCGGAAGCGGAGCGTATCGGATTGTTGGTGCTATTGTACTATTTTGGGAAATATTTGTCAAACGTTATCAACGGGGCGCGGTCACAATCGGTCCTCATAATGCTGCTGTGGCTGGGGTAATCTGCGATTCGCAGTTTGGCGCAATTTAGCGAAACGCGCCTGAGCAGGTATGAGCGAACCCGGGGTTTCCGGACGGTCCCGGGCGGCAGGATGCCGCCCCTACGGTATAGGTATCTCCTGTGAACAGTAACGGATGCCGCCCCTGCGGTGGCGTGAATCGTTGAAAAATCATTGCTTTCGTGGGCGGATCCATGTATAATGGCGCCATAACGCGGGTGAACGGCTGTGCTTCGTCGAGGCCGCCGTTCCTGCGGGCGATGCGGATATGTGGGTGGTGTGAATATGGAGAAGGTGTTGATCACGGGGGCCGGGGGGTTCATCGGCCGGCATGTTTACCGGGCTTTTGCGGGGGATCCCGGGTATGAGACGGTGGGGCTGCTCCGGACGGGGGGCGGGCCGTCTTTTTTGTGCTGTGATGTGTTGGACCGGGGGAGTGTCCGGGATGTTCTGGCGCGGGTTAGGCCGGATATTCTCGTTCATTGCGCCTGGTATGTGCGTCCGGAGGATTATTTGACTTCGGGGGAGAATGTGGCGTTTCTCAAGGCGGGTCTGGATTTGTATGAGGATTTTTACGGCGCGGGGGGGAAGCGGGCTGTCTTTGTGGGGACTTGCTTTGAGTATGGGGTCTATGACCGTCTGCTGCCGGAGGACGCGTTTCTGGCGCCGAAGACGCTGTATGCTTGCTGTAAGGCGGGGCTGGGCGGGGTTTTGACGGAAAAATCCAGGCTGGATGGGGTGGATTTCTGCTGGGCGCGGCTTTTTTATTTGTATGGGGAAGGGGAGAACAAAACCCGGGTTGTGCCGTATATTATCAACGGTCTGCTGCGGGGTGAATCGCCTGAATGTTCTGTTGGCCGGCAGAGACGGGATTATGTCTATATTGACGACGCGGCGGCGGCTTTGAAGCTGATCGCGCAAAGCGGCAAAGGGGTCTATAATGTGGGGACGGGGGAGGCGGTGGCTTTTACGGATATTTATGGGGCGCTGGAGGGGATTCTGGGCGGACGGGTGCTGCGGGTCCGGGACAGCAGCGGTGAGCCGGCGTGTATTCAGGCGGATGTCCGCCGGTTGGAGGCGCTGGGGTGGGCGCGGCGGTATTCGCTGGCGCAGGGCATGGAGCGCGCGGTGGAGTGGTGGCGGCGGGAGGCGGAGTGATGCGCTGTCCGGGCGGCAGGATGCCGCCCCTACGGGGGTGCGGGGACGTTTCCGTGGCGAATGTGGGTCAGGATAGGCGTTTTTCTATGGCGGCGATGGATTCTTCTGCTTTTGACAGGGTGGTGTCGATGTCTTCTTCGGTGTGGGCGGTGGAGACGAACAGGTTCTCGAAGTAATGGGGGTGGAACAGGACGCCGCGGAAGAGCATTTCTTCCCACCACATCCGGAACAGGGTGCTGTCGGCGTACGCGGCGGCTTCTCTGTAGTGGGTGATGGGGCGGTCCGCGAACCATACCTGGAACGCGGCGCCCGCGCCGACGGCGTAGGCGGGTATGCTTGACCGGCGCCACAGGCGGTCGATGCCTTCGCGCAGTTTGCGGGATCTGGCGCCGAGGGTGTCGTAGAGGCCGGGGGTTCGCAGGTAGTCGAGGGCCGCGGATGTGGCGCTCAGGGCGATTCCGTTGCCGCTGTAGGTGCCGGCGAGGCTGACTTCGCCTGTGTCGACCAGCCGCATGATTTCTCTTTTGCCCCCCAGGGCCGCCACGGGATAGCCGCCGCCCAGGCCTTTCGCGAATACGGACAGGTCGGGGTCGATGTGGTACAGTCCCTGGGCGCCGGAGAGGGCGACGCGGAAGCCTGTGATGACTTCGTCGAAGATCAGGAGGATGCCGTATTTTTGGCTCAGGGCCCGCATGGCTTCCAGGTAGCCGGGCTTGGGAAGGATGCAGCCGGTGTTGCACATGATGGGCTCGGTGATGATGGCGGCGATGTCTTCGTGGTTCGCTTCGACCAGTTGGGTCAGCGCGCCGGGATCGTTCCACCGGCAGATCAGCAGGGTATCTTTGATGCCTTCGGGGACGCCGGGGCCCTGGGGTTCGGGGATGCCGCCGCCTTGGGCGTCCACGGCTTTGGCGGAGGGATGTTTATTCCAGTAAACGGTGTCGGCAAAACCGTGGTACATGCCTTCGAACCGGACGATTTTTTTGCGGCCGGTATAGGCTCTGGCCAATCTCAGGGCGTAGAGCACCGCTTCGGTTCCGGAATTCAGGAAGCGTACCTGATCCACGCTGGGGATGATTTCGCAGATTTTTTTCGCCGCGGTGTGATCCAGTTCGCTGGCGAGGGCGAATACGGTTCCCACTTCGCTGATGTGTCTGACGACGGCTTTTGTCACCGCTTCCGGTCTGTGGCCCAGCAGCATGGGGCCTAGGCCGAGGAGATAATCGATGAATTCGTTGCCGTCTGCGTCGGTGACGCGGGAGCCCTTTCCGTTTGCCACGAACAGGGGATAGGGCTCCCAGCCGGACCAGACGGCGCGCGCTGTGCTGTTTACGCCTGCCGGAAGGTATTTCCGCGCTTCTTCATACAGTTTGCCGCTGGTTGGGAAGCGCCGCTTGTATTCTTCGGTCTTCATGTTTGCTGTGTTTCGCAATTTTGACTCTCCTTTATTATGTGGGGCGCGCCGGCCGGGCCGCGGTGATTCAGTTTCTCTTGGTTGACGCGGGCGATGATGTCCGGGAGATTGGTCAGCCGGTCTGTTACGCAGACGCACATGGCGGACAGGCGGCCGTCGGGCTGGAGCAGATCCGGCGCCATCACTGTCGCGCAGCCCGCGGAAACCGCGCTGAGAACGCCGTTCCGGCTGTCTTCGACGGCGACGCAGTCTGCTGTGGGGAGGCCGAGGGCTTTGGCCGCGGCTTCGTATATGTCGGGATCGGGTTTGTTCCTGGCCACCATGTCGCCGCAGCAGACGACGTCGAAGAGGCGCCGGATCCCCAGTTCGTCCAGGTAGCGGAGGGTTTTTTCGCTGGCGGTGGATGTGGCGACGGCTGTTTTGATCCGGTTTGCCCGGAGCGCGGAGAGTGTCTCGACGACGCCGTTTTTCATCGGAACGCCGTTTTTGCTGAGATCGTCCGCCATCAGGCCGGATACGCGGCGCTGGAAACAGTCGAAATCGAAATCCTCGCCGAGGTTTTGTCTCAATCTCAATCGGTAATCGGCGCTGCTCATACTGCAGGTTTCGGCGTAGGCTTCACGGGAGAGGGACAGCGGCAGTCCCATGGCGGCCAGCGCTTCGTTGCTGCACCGCAGTTCCAGCGCCTCCGTATCGAGGAGTACGCCGTCCATGTCAAAAATAACGGCCTGTATCATCCTCAGACTCCGTTCACGATGCAGTCCGGCCGGTCGCCGCGGGCGACTCTGGCGACGTTCTGCCACATGTGTCTCTGGGCCCGGTACATGCTGGCTGTGGTGATTCCGCCGAAATGCGGCGAGTAGAGGACTTTGTCCTGATGCTCCGGCGGGAGGTCCACCAGGGGGTTGTCCTTTGTGGTGGGTTCCGGGTAAATGGTGTCCAGGCCGGCGCCGGCGATGCGTCCTGTGATGATGGCCTCGCGCAGGGCCGCGTTGTCTACGAGTTCGCCCCGGGCGGTGTTGATGAGGTATGCCGTCGGTTTCATCCGCGAGAGCAGTTCGGCGTTCACGAGTCCGGCGCTTTCCGGCGTAACCGCCGCGTGCAGGCTGAGGATGTCAACCTTTGCCACGAGTTCGTCAAGGGGCAGGTAGGAGACGGCCAGGTATGATTCTTCCAATTCGTCTCTGCGGTGGGGGCTATAGTAGTACACGTCACATTCGAAGACGCGCAGGAGCGTGGCGGTGGACTGACCGATGGCGCCCATGCCGACCAGACCCACCTTGCTGTAGCGCAGTTCGGTGATGCCTGTCCGCATGGCGTTCAGCTTGGCTTCATACTGATTGCCCTGGCGCACGCTGCGGTCGCCGGGGACGACGCTGCGCAGGAGGCCGAGCATGAGCAGCAGGGCTTGTTCGGCGACGGCTGTGGCGTTGCAGCCTTTGTTGTTGCATACGAAGATGCCGCGTTCTTTGGCGGCGCCGATGTCTATGGCGTCGTAGCCGACGCCCTCGGAGTGAATGAGGCGCAGGTTCGGCATGTGGGCGATTAGGTTCCGGCTGACTTTGGCGATAGCGTCCGCCAGTAGTATGTCCGCGTCCGCGCCGGCGCGGATGAGTGTGCTGTCGTCTGTGCCGGTATCGAAGAATACCAGCTCGGCGTCCGGCGGAATCGATGAACGGGGGGTCAGCCAGTCATACCGGTATTTGTCGCCGATGATCAATATTTTCATATGCTACCTCCTTTTTTTATTATAGGTACCGTGTCAAAAGCGCCAGGGCGGGTATGGTTATGACGCAGAGGGCTGAGCTGACCAGCACGCACTTTGATCCGGTCACGCTGTCCGCGCCGAACCGTTCCGCGAACATGACCACGCTGGCCGCGGAGGGCATGGCCATGATGAGGAAAAGTGACGCTGCCGCCATATCGCTCAGCGGCACGGCCAGCCGCGCGAGCAGCAGCGCGCCCAGGGAGGCCAGGGGAACCAGGATCAGCTTAACCGCCGCGCTCATATAGACGAGGGGCGCGCTGAACAGGGTTTTGACGGGGGCTTCGGCCAGTTTGACGCCTAGCAGTACCATGGACAGCGGTGTCGTCATTTCGCCGAGGTATCTCAGGATAGACACGATGGGCGCGGGTATAGGCAGTCCGCTGAAAAAAACCGGCAGTGCCGCCGCGAGGACCAGGGTTTGCGGATTGATCAGCGCGTTTCGGAGGCTCATGTGGCGCCGGTCCCCGGTCAGCGAATATACGAGCAGTGTCCATGTGAATATGTTGAAGGGCACGGTGAATATGGCGGCGTACATAATCGGCTCGCTTTCGCCGGGGAATAAGGCTTGCAGCACGGGAATGCCCATGAACGCGCAGTTGTTCATATAACCGGAGGCCAGGCACGCCTTATTTGCGCTGTTTTTTCCGGCGAAGGAAAAACACAGGTTACTGATCGCGTAAGCCAGAAGCGGCAGCATAACCGAAAAAGCCGCCACTGCTCCCATGTTTCCGAGCAGGCGCGGCTCATAGGCTTTTTGTATAAATGATAAGATTGTCAGGCAGGGCAGGCTGACGTACAATATAACGGATGTCAGCCCGCCCGCGAACTCTTTCGGGAGTTTCCCCGCTTTCTTGAGTCCGTAACCCGGCAGCGCCATGACGACGAGCAAAAAAACATTGGTCGCGGAGGTAAAAAAATCCATTATACCCCCTTAAATACGCGGCCCAGCCGTTGGACGCCTTCTTCGATGCGTTCCGGCGATTCGTTGGTATAATTGAGCCGCAGCGTGTTCGCGCCTCCGCCGTCCGCGAAGAACACGCTGCCGACGATGTAGGCCACATTCTCGGCGATCGCTGCCTGAAACATGTCTGTGGTGTTCACGGGGGCGTCGAACTCGCCCCATATGAACAGTCCGCCGTCCGGGTCGGTATGCTTGAAGGACGCCGGCATATAGCGATTGATCGCGTCGGTCATCGCGGTTTTGCGCTGGCGGTATAAGGGGATGCTTTTGGCGATGTTCGGCAGGAAATAACCTTTTTCGATGTATTTTTTTATGGCGAGCTGGGAGAGGGACGATGTATGCAGATCCACGTTTTGTTTGCCGATGGTGAGTTTGCGTATGATCTCGGCCGGACCCACGGCGAACCCGGTGCGCAGTCCGGGGGCGATGGTCTTGGAAAAACTGGATACGTACACTACGATGCCGTGCTTGTCCAGGGTGATCATCGGCGGCACGGGCTCTCCCGCAAAACGCAGGCGGGAATAGGGATCGTCTTCGAGGATGATGACGCCGTAGCGGTGGGCCAGGTCGATCACCGCTTTGCGCTTCTCGATGGGATAGGTTTTGCCGGTGGGATTGGAGAACGTGGGGATTAAGTACATCAACTTGGGCGCGTAGCGTTTGAGCTTGGCCTCCAAGTCGCCGAGGCTGACGCCGTCGCTGTCCGCGGCGACGCCCACCGCGACGGCGTTGTAGGATTTGGCGGCCTGGATGAAGGACAGGAATGTGGGGTCTTCCATAAGGACCACGTCGCCTTTGTTGACGAAGGCTTTGAGCATCAGATCCAGCCCCTGTCCGCCGCCGGATATGACCAGCACATTGTCCGGCGTGATGCCGGTGATGCCTAAATCGCGCACAAGATCGATGACGGTTTCGCGGAAACCGGGATATCCTTCCGTTACGCTGTATTGCAGGCACCGCAGCGCCTCTGTCTCGTCGACGAAGATCTCCGCGGCGATTTCGCCCATAAGCCGCGTGGGCAGCGCGTCGCTGGCGGGCAGGCCGCCGGCGAAGGATATGATCTCCGGTCTGGACAGCAGTTTGAAAATATCGCGGGTCGCTGTGCCGTCCATGCCTGAAAGCGCCTCGCTGAAATGATAATTCATGATGATTCCTCCTTTGAGCTATTATAGCATAATTTAGTGAAACGCGCTATAGCGGGTATGGCGGGTCCAGGCCGTCCGAAAACCGTCCGAGAACCGATTATCCGCGCATAGCAGGGACGGGCGGCAGAATGCCGCCCCTACGGGTGCGCCGGCCGCGGTACCGAAAGGGGTGCGAGAGGTGCGTTTTGCCGCCCCAGACTGTCTGAAAGCCGATTGTCCGCGCATAGCAGAGACGGGCGGCAGAATGCCGCCCCTGCGGGTGCGCCGGCCGCGGTACCGAAGGGGTGCGAGAGGTGCGCTTTGCCGCCCCAGACTGTCTGAAAACCGATTATCCGCGCATAGCAGAGACGGGCGGCAGAATGCCGCCCCTACTTGTCTGTCCCCGTCATTCCGGGCTTGTCCCGGAATCCAAAAATGATGAACCAAGGAACCTGGATTCCGGGACAAGCCCGGAATGACAAGATGGGGCGCCGGAATGAAAAAATAGGTGCGTGTCCGGACGGTTCCGGGCGGCATTCTGCCGCCCGTCCCTGACAGACGCGAATTTCCATCTTGTCGGATTATGGTTGGCGGATTATGAACCGCCGCTTTGGGGACGTTCCCTTGCGGATTGCGCCGGATGGCAGTATAATAGCCTAAACGGTCGAAGGAGAGGACGATGGATATGACCGATTTGAGCGGGTTTTTGGCGGACAATCCCAATGAGAATCGAGATTCAGTATATTGACACGGATTACGCGGCGAGAAAAACGTCGCTCACCACGATTCATGAAAAGCAGGTGCTGGAATTTGATGTACATAAGGGGAAAAAATACCGCGTTCGCTTTGCGGAGGAAACCGGGGTTTTTGAGGCGCGATGATTGCGAAAGGAGCGTCTCATGAGAGCGCTGCTTATTACGGTGTCGTCGCCGGAGATGCTCAGAATCCGCCGGACGCGGTATATCCGTTTCCAGCAATGCACCATGCCTTATCTGGCCGCTTATTTCCCCGATGATTGGGATGTGGATCATGTGGATGAGGAATGTGAGGTCATTGATTATGACAAGCGCTATGACTTAGTGGCTTTGACATTTCACACGCCCAGCGCGCCCCACGCTTACGGCGTCGCGGAGCGTTTCAGGGGGCGGGGCGCCTTTGTCGTCATGGGCGGGCCTCACGTCACATTGCTGCCGGATGAGGCCGCGCTGCACGCGGACAGTGTCTTTGTCGGCGAGGCCGAAGAGACGCTGCCGTTGTTTTTGGGCGATTTTTGCCGCGGCAATCCGCAAAAACGCTATGAATGCGGCGAGCCGCCGTCTTTGGCTCATATTCCCATGGCCAGAAAAAGCCTGTTTCACCGCCGCGACCATTCGGCGGGGATTCTCTGTGCGACGCGGGGCTGTCCGAATCATTGCGAATTCTGCGCGCTGACTAAGATGTACGGACATTCCTTCCGCCGGCGGCCTGTGGAGGAGGTCGCCGCGGAATTTGCTTCTTTTCCCGGCAAGGTAGTCATCTTCTGGGACGATAATCTGTCTGCGGATATGGCATACGCGAAGGCGCTGCTGCGCGCCATTAAGCCGGCGCGCAAGTGGTGGAGCAGCCAGGCGGCCATTCAGGCGGGGCTGGACGATGAGTTTCTGGCATTGGCGCGGGAAAGCGGCTGCAAGCATCTGTTTTTCGGCCTGGAATCCTTGTCGCAGGCCAGCTTGGACAACGCGGGCAAAGGGTTCAACCGGGTGGAGGAATACGTCCGTTTGGTGCGGCGCGCGCATGCTCACGGCATCGGGGTGCAGACCGGCGTTGTGTTCGGTTTTGACCAGGATACGCCGGCCATATTCGATGAAACCGTGGATTTTTTGAACGAATCGGGGGTGCAGAACGCGACGCTGAATATATTGACGCCTTATCCCGGTACGCCGCTGTTCCGGCGGCTGGAGGGGGAGGGCCGCATTTTGACCTATGATTGGTCGAAGTATAATTCCCGCGCCGATGTGGTATTTCAGCCGAAGCATATGTCGCCGGAGGAGCTGCTGGAGGGCTTTTGGCGCGTCAACCGCAGGTTTTATTCCATCGGCGGCATATTCCGGCGCGCGCTGGCGTCGCCGCCGGGGCTGATCTGGGAGCTTCCGCTTAATTTGCTCTACGCCGTGAAATGGGCGCGGTACGCTTATGATAAGGGCTGATGATTGTCGATCAGCGCAAACAGCAGCGCGGCGTTTTTGGGCGCAATGGTGATATTCCGCTCCTTTAACGCAATGAAGCAGCAAACAGTGCTGTTACGCTGAATCCGTATCTTTCGCTGACCTCCGCCGCAGTAGGCATATCGAACAATACAGATGTTGCCGCACTTTCGAGGAAC
>JAISDM010000071.1 GCA_031264885.1 Peptococcaceae bacterium
GGACGCTTCATCTAATGGAGCGTCCGTTCCTTGTCGTGTTGCCTTGTGTTGGCTTGAAAAAATAAGCTGCCATATACGCGAGCAGCAAAACGAATGATATTTTAATGGACATGTAATAAAGAGTATCCATATTGCAACCGTTATTATAACAAAAGACATTTGTTGCCCTCCTAACGCTCCGGCGAGCGAAAATCGTTTCATAGAGTGCCATTGTCCACGATCCTTTTTCATAAATTTTGAAAAAACACAGTAGAGGATGGTCACGCTTCTTTCCTCATTCTGAGTTTCTCGATATTGTTCACAAGCGAGACGAGCGTCGGCCACTCGCCGCCGAGATTGAGATAGTAGAAGTGCTTCGTTCCCTCCGGCGTTATGCCGATGACCTCCGCGTCAAGCAGGATTTTCAAATGATGCGATACGGCGGGGCGCGAGAGGTGCGTCCGCTCCGTAATGTCGCCTACGCGCATACCCGTACACTCCGAATCCGCAAGTACGGCGATAATAAGCTGCCGCGTTTCGTCGCCGAGGGCGATAAGCAGTTTCCGACAGGCGGCGAACTGCGATTTCATCAGTTTTGCGCTTTCTTCCATAATGCCTCCGTAATGTCTATTGGTTCAAACATACGAACACTATAACATATGCTCTCGCCGATTTCAACATAGGGAAATAAAATTTTCCTTTCGTCTCGATTTTCTTTCTCAATGTTGAAATTTAAAACTCAGCATGGTTTAATGGTTTAAAAGGAGGAACGCTCATGCAATATCGGCTTGATCTGAAGTCAGGCAACAAACTATCCGCGCTGGGATTCGGCTGTATGCGGTTCCCGCGCGGAATCAATATCGACTTTGCCAAAAGCGAAAAGCTGGTGCTTGAAGCGGTCGACAAAGGCGTAAACTACTTTGACACCGCCTACGTTTACAGCGGCAGCGAGGATACACTTGGAGAGATTCTCCACAAAAACAATTTGCGCGGCAAAATCCATCTTGCGACAAAGCTGCCTCACAGCAAATGCAAAAGCTATGAGGATTTTGACCGTTACTTCAACGAACAGCTGCGGCGCCTGCATACCGACTACATCGACTACTATTTGATCCATAACATCGCGGATGTGGACGCTTGGCGGGCGGTGGCGGGCATCGGCATTGAAAAGTGGATTGCCGGAAAGAAAGCGGGCGGGCAGATCCGCAGCGTCGGGTTTTCGTTCCACGGCACTCAGGCGGCCTTTTTGGAACTCTTGGACGCGTATCCGTGGGAGTTTTGCCAAATCCAGTATAACTATATGAATGAAAGCTATCAGGCGGGACGGCTTGGACTGCAAAAAGCGCGCGAAAAAGGCTTGTCCGTCATCATTATGGAGCCTTTATTGGGCGGTAAACTGGCGAATGGCGTACCCAAAAAAGCCAAGAAACTGTTCGATGACGCAAACCCTAATATTACGCCCGCCGCGTGGGCGTTAAAATGGCTTTGGAATCAGCCGGAAGTGACGGTGGTCCTGTCGGGGATGAACGCGCCGGAACAGCTTGCCGACAACCTCCAAACCGCCGAAACCGCAGCGGCCGGAATGCTCACGGACAGTGAACTCGCGGTCGTCAAGAAAGTCAAAGCCGTGTTTGAGGAAAGCTACAAAAACCCTTGCACGGGATGTAATTACTGTATGCCCTGCCCGAACCGCGTAAATATCCCCGGCTGTTTCGCCGCGTACAACGCGTCTTACGCCAACGGTTTTGTCACGGGAATGACTCAATACATAACCAGCACAAACGTGCTGCACTCGTCAGGCGGGCTGAAAGCGTCAAACTGTGTAAAATGCGGCTTGTGTGAGGAAAAATGTCCGCAGCGCATAAAAATCCCCGCGGAACTCGCGAGAGCGCAAAAAAGACTTGAGCCGTTCTGGTTCGGCGCGCTGCTCAATATAACGCGGAAATTAACGGGGGGATAAGCGTAACATTCATTTATACAGCCAAACCTGAAACCCGATGCCGGATTTCACAATTTCATGCCTGCGGAACGCGGTTTGCGCGATCAGTTCCTCGAACCCCGATTGCGTGTACGCTCCGTTTTTCAGAAACGTGCTGAACGACAGCTTCACGAACCAGTAGTCTAAGCCTTTCATCCCGTTGCTGTCCATCTGAGCCCGAATATCCTCCATTGTGGCGTCGTGGTTCATATCCAAAATCAGCGCCGTTCCCTCCGCCGCCAAAACGCGGTGCATCTCGTTCAGGGCTTTCAGCGGTTCGCTGAAATTCTTAAACGCCGCCGAGCATATGATAAAGTCGAACGTTCCGTCCGGCAGCGGCAGGTCGGAAGCGTTGCCCTGCCGAAAATCAACGGCGACACCCGCTTCGGAGGCGTTGCGCTTTTCGATTTCCACAAAATCCGCGCTGATTTCAACGCCGGTCACGCCGAAGCCGCGCCGCGCAAGTTCGACGGACAAATATCCCGGCCCCGGAGCGACCTCCAGCACCTTTGCTCCGGCGGCGGCATACCCGCTGACCAAGTCCGCGTATTGGCCCATTTCGGCCAAACGCGATTCGCGGGTGTTTCTGTCGTACCATTTGGCCATCTTTCCAGTGATGCCCAAGTCTTTCTTTTGACGCGCTTTTTTCATATATGCCATTCTTAAACAACCTCCATTTATCATTATTTAGGCTGCCGCCTTGCGGTATACGCCTGTCGCCCGCTGCGGCGCGAGCGTTAGATTCTCCCGTCCTATTGCGGTCAAATCCGCACCGCCGAGCTGTCCCACATATCCGATATGCCGCCGGACCTCATCCGCGCGTTTTGTCACGTCAAACCCCGCGATTTCGGCCCGCCCGCCATCAATGGGCAGGAGCGTGGTCAACATACGCTGGCAAGTCGTCTTACCCGCGCCGTTTGGCCCCAAAAATCCGAAAATCTCGCCCCGGCGCACGATTAGATTTACCCCGCGCACCGCGCAGACTGGCTTATTGCCTCGCGGATTGAAGGTTTTCGTCAGGTTTTCCGCCAATATTGCTTCCATAAGCAATTCCCCCTCCTTGACTTTTACGCATTGCAACGGTATACTGAATACTAACATCGTTAATACTAACATTGTTAATATTAACAATGTTAGTATTCTTTGTCAAGCGATTTTTATGAGAAATTTTTGAGAGGCAGATGTATGTCTGAAAGAAAAGAGAAATTAATAGAAGCGGCCATCGCCATTCTGAACCGCGACGGCGCGGACAACCTGTCCATGCGGACATTGGCGCGTGAACTGAACCGCACGGCGGCGTCTCTGTATAACCATGTGCGGAATAAGCAGGACTTGTTCGGGGAAATTGCGGAGCAAATGTGCGCGGACTACGCTATGCCGGATCAGAGCCTGCCGCCCTTGGATTATCTGCTGGAAGCGAACCGCGCCTACCGCGCCATGCTGCTGACTGTGCGCGATTCCCCCGTCGTCTTTGAGGATTCGCTGCCGGCGACGCCCCGCCGTATCGCGATCATCCGCGCGATTTTGGAGGCGTACATCGCGCTGGGGGTACCGACGGGAACCCTGTTGACGGTTTCCGATATGGTGAATAACTATGTGCTGTCATTCGTTGCGGACGAGCGCCGATTCCAGAGCCGCGCGGCGGACGAGGTCACCGCGTTTATGAGTCAGCTTCTTTCAGACGCCGCGCCAATGGCGGCGCCGCCAATGGATTTTGACGCACAGTTCGAGTACGGCCTGCAAATCCTGTTTGCCGGGATTAAGACAGTGATTAACCGCGTCTGATTTCTAAATTGGGAATCGCGGATTTTAATCCTTTGCATTGAAATACCGCCCTCGTTGTGCTAGAATAAAGCGGTTGCTATTATGGTGGAAAAAAGGAGCGCCCCGTGGAATGTATAAAATCTCTGCCGCCGATCCAGAAAAGGAGTCTCTGTATGATGAAAACCGCGTTTATGGAAATACATAAGAGGATGCTTCGATACAAAAAACCGGCGCTTTGGATCGGCGCGGCGGTCATGACCGCCGTTATTGCCGCGGCTGTGGGTTTCGCGGCGGATCGGGCGCAAGAATCCCTGCCGTGGACAGACCTGGCGCAAAAAAACGACTGGCCGGTTTACGCCATGGCGTTTGACCGGATCACATTCGGCTCCGACCGCAAGCAAGTCGTATACCGCATGGGCCGCGAGCCTGACGGGGAGAACGCGCGGAACGCGGAAGACGCGCCGGCCGGCGAAAGGATTCTTTACTACCATGTACCGCCCGTGATGTATACTCCGCCGGAAGGCGGGGCGCCGGGGGAGGTTCCCGGAAGCGCCTATGACGTGACGTTTTATATAGATGGTGAGGACTGCGTCAATAAAAAGCAACTGTATGGCGTGTACCGTATAGACATCGCCGGCGGAAACGCGGCCGCTTTTGAAATGACGGCCCGCGAGGAGGGCGGCGGCAGATTGTCCGATGTGCTTGATCAATACGGCGGGCCGGATGCCGTCGAGAGTGAGGGTGACGGCTATATTCTGTGGTACTGCCGTCCGGACGATCCCGATAAACGGATGTGGTTTGAGGTTAAAGACGGCGAACTGACCTATCGCATGGGGATGGTTTGCCTGTGCGAGGGCGGGGGCGTCGGCGCGGAGGAGGCGGCGGAGCAGCTTGCCGGCAGCCTTGCGTATGTGGATGGGGACATTCGCTTTCGAATTCCCCCGCGGTATTATAAGCCTTATGACTGGAACATTCACGTCGCCGGGCGCGCCGAGGTTCCGATTGCGTCTCGGAGCCTGCCTCAGTCCCCGGGCGGGCTGACGGACCGGTTTCCGACCGTGCCACTGGATGATCCTCCGGGCAGTCCGCCGAACGAGCTTCTGCCCAGGCCGCTGGATGAGCTCCCGCCCGACAGGCTCCAGGGCAGTATCTTCAGCAGGAGCGTTCATGAGCTTGAGGACGAGAACGAGCGCCGTAATTGGGAAGCCGGCAAATGGTATTCGATACCGGTGGAAGGCCGCTATTTAACCGAATTTACGATGGATGTTTTCTTGCCGGACGAAAACGGCGGCGTCATTGAGAAGAGCATTGATCTGCTTGCCGCCGCGCTGGAACTCGCGCCCGAGGATGGGGCGGATCGGCAAGATCCCTCGCCGCGCAGCCGCAAACACGGCAAACACGAGCTGCTGACGCCGCTGTCGGAGGAATATCGCGGCAAGGTAACCCTTACGCCTGCCGGTGAGCTGGCCGACAATGGTAACCGCTAACGATCATAAAAAATGACTCGCTATATATTCCCCGTCATTCCGGGCTTGTCCCGGAATCCAAAAATGATAAACCAAGGAACCTGGATTCTGGGACAAGCCCAGAATGACAAGATTATGATAGTTTTCGGACGGTCTCGGGCGGCAGGATGCCGCCCCTACGTATCATTCATGTTATCGTAGGCGCGGCATCCTGCCGCCCGTCTTCGTCAAAAAAAGCATTAATACAACAGCGTTTCCTACGGCTGTCAATACAGGTCCAATGGTCTTGAACCTTAGGACTTGTTAAACAATAACCTGATGTTTTCACTTGCCCTTTCGCCGCCAGGCTGCGTTGTCGTCAGTCGCCATACCACCCCGGGTATGCCTCCTTCCTCCGCCTTGCCTGACGGCGAAATTGCGGCGTGAAATTCATCAGTTTATTATTCAACAGGTCCTTAGTGCGTCATCCTCCCCCTCCACCAGGGTATTTGCGCTAAACTACGAATCGCCGTTATACGCGTGTACGGATCGTGCCCCGGGCGCCTCAACAAAGCTGGATTTTTTCCTCCGGCAGCCACCGCAGCAGGCACTCGGCCAAGGCGTCGTCGTCAATCGGCTTCGACAGGAAGCCATTGAAGCCGTTTGCCAGAAA
>JAISDM010000072.1 GCA_031264885.1 Peptococcaceae bacterium
GGCGTCCCCTGCCCGAACCGGCTGTAGATATCCGGGCAAAGCACAAGATATCCGTGCTGCGAGAACCGCCGCGACGTTTCGCGGCAGAACTCGTCCCATCCGGGCATATGCGGTATTAAAACAAGCCCCGGAAATGGCCCCTTGCCCAGTGGCCGCGAAAAATAAGCGTGTATACGATCCCCGTTGTACCCCGGTATAGCGACAGTTTCCGCCAGCATCCCCTCATACTCCCCGGTTTGCAGTTGATTCCACATATAATCCCCACCTTTTCGACGTTTTATGATACTACTATAGCATAACAGCCCGCCTTTCCACAAGCGGTTTAGGAAAAAGTAGGGGCGGCATTCTGCCGCCCGTCCTTGCCAAACGCGCATTCTCAAATCACGGTATTAACCCTTGACGGCGGGATCACAGATGTTCATTTGCCGCCATCCTGTATGCTTTTGACCGCTGCCGCCGCGAAATCGGCGGCTTTCTTCAAATCGGTGTCATTGGGGCGCCCTTTATGCATGAATGTGAACTCCCCGCGGCAATAGAAGCTGTTTTCGAGTACGGGAATCCCTTTTTCACTGAGCAATTTGGCCATTCCCGGATTCCCCGTTTTCACAATGGCCGATGTGCCGAACAGCGCCACATTCTTTACATACGCGGGGGTCAGCGACTGGATGTAGTTTTTGGTGTTTTCGTCAAGACCGAAGCCATAGACCGAGCCGCCCAGAAAGAGCAGGTCCACAGGTTCGGTAATGGGCGCCGAACAGTCCTTTGCGCTCGTGTTCGCGGCCTTGGCGACGGCTTCCGCTACTTTCTTTGTATTCCCGCCGCGGCTGTAAAATCTGACTTCAATGTTCATTTTAAAAACCTCCTGTTATGCAATTTATATGGCCGCGCTCAGAGATTTGATCATCAGTCCATGATGCGCAAATACTCTTTCAATCCCTGTTGGAGAATCTGAGAGAACGGCGCGTTTGTTTTTATCCGCGCTTCACAGCGCGAAAGTCCTCACGGAACCGGATTGCCGGAGCAGAGTTTGCCTCTGACAACCGAAATTGCGCCGGAACCGTGATACGGCATCTGTTCGGAGACAGTCGCTGATCGCAGACCGCGGAGCAGAACACGTAAACGTGCAAAGTTCCGCGGAAAACGCTGCTAAAAAGCGCAGATCGTTGAGACGTAATGTGCTAATTCTCACTTTTGCCGACGAGGATCCTGAGTTTATACCACTTTTAGCACCAATCCTCGCGGAAAAGTATGCTAAATAACACAGCTTGCGCGAGGAACTATGTTTTTTTGCATACTTTTGCGCGACATTCTGCGCGTTTTGCCCATTCTATGCCCTCGCATACTTCTGGCTGCGGCTGTTCGGCTTGCGTATCTTCGTATCTTATAAGAAGTCCGCGCCAACTTTCTCTTTCAAAACTTTGGCAAGATAAGCCGGAAGCGGAATTGTTCTTTCCAGTGCGTCTGCTTCTTTTGTCTGTCCGGCTTCCCGCAGTTTATTCGCCTGGCGAACAGTTTCTGCCTGTTCCGGTACGGGCATGATCGGTTGAGACATTTCATACCTCCCCGTATCCATATGATAACACTTGAGCGCCATAAAAAGCAATGTTTACTGAAATTCGCCTCTGTCAAGGACGGGCCAGACTGTCCGAAAACGTCAAAAATCGCATCACCAACCCCATATATAGCGTGTCTCTCCGAGTGAATCGCCATATATATTGTGTGTTGGGAATATTTAGGGTGCGTTTTCGGACAGTCTAGGGCGGCAGGATGCCGCCCCTACGGGCGCGTCGTTCACGGTACCGTAGGGGCGGCATTCTGCCGCCCGAATTCGGGGGGAGATACCCAAGCGCCTGGTTAACATTCATTCGAGCGACGGGCCAGACGCGCGTTTCTAAATTATGACTCGCAGTCAGAACGCAGGCCCCGCGCCGTTCATCAGCCAATCCAGCGCGCGGATCTTGCGGATGCCGTCGTAGTCGGCGTCGGGGTCTTCGTCCAGTGTCAGAATATATTTTGGATAATGATCGGATATTTTTCGCAGCGGCGCGAGTTCGCGTTCCAGCGCCGCCTGCTCCCGAACCGTAGCGGCTACCTGGAAATATGAGCGCCCCGCTTGATCCATCGCGACAAAATCGACCTCCAGTTCGTCAACCTTGCCGATGTACACCTGATACCCCCGCCGGAGCAGTTCCAGATAGATCACATTCTCCAGCATGTGCCCCACGTCGGCGCCGCGCTTGCCCAGCAGCAAACCGCGCATCCCGATGTCTATGGCGTAATATTTCTCCAGCGTTCTCAGATACTGCTTTCCTTTAATGTTGTACCGCCTGGCTTGATATATAATATAGCTGTCCATCAACGCGCGCAGATACCGCTCTACGGTTTTTACATCAATTTTGCGGCCGTCGGAATTCATGGCGTTGCTGACGCTTTTAGCAGACAATTGGCTGCCGATATTGTCAAAGGTGAAACGCGCCAGACTCTCCAGCATCATGACGTCCGGGATCTTGTACCGGCCCACCACATCCTTGAGGACGACCGAATCATAAACGCCCTGCAAATAGCCGAGAATATGCTTTTGGCTGCCGTCAAAATCAAGCGCGCCGGGAAAGGAGCTATTCTCCAGATACTCAAGGTATCTGCGCTGAAGACCGCCCTCTTCACCAACAACCGAAACATATTCCCGGAATGAGAGTGGAAGCATTTCAATCTCCACGTACCGGCCGGAAAGCAGCGTCGCCAGGTCGCCGGACAGCAGCCACGCGTTGGAGCCGGTCAGGTACAAATCCAGATTCACGCGCAAATATAAACTGTCCACTACCCGCTGAAACTCCGGGACGTGCTGGATTTCGTCCAAAAATACGTAAGTCTTGCCATTAGGCGCCATACGCGACTTGATATACTCATGCAGCGCGCTGGGATCGCAGAGGCTTCGGTTATCGTAGTCCTCAAAATTGACCGTGATAATGTTCGCAGGCTCGACGCCGCTGTCCATCAGATATTGCTGAAACAGGACGAGCAGCGTGGACTTCCCGCAACGCCGGATTCCAGTGATAATCTTGACGACATGTTTGTCACGATAACCGATCAGCCGGTTCAAATATTCTTTCCGTTCAATCATCACGACCCCCCCTTTT
>JAISDM010000100.1 GCA_031264885.1 Peptococcaceae bacterium
GCGGCCCGGAAGTTAATGGCGCCCCCGTCCCGCTGCCTGGTGTTTGAGGACGCGCTTCAAGCCGTGCGCGGCGCGAAATCGGCGGGGATGACTGTGTACGGGGTCTATGATGAAGCGTCGAAGGGGAACTGGGAGGAAATCCGGCGGATCGCGGACGGCGTCATACGTGATTTCCATGAGGCGCCCCTGTGGGATTGACGCTCAAACACCTAAATCTGAGCGTTTTCCAGCAAAATCGCGGCGCCTTGGCCGCCGCCGATGCAGGCGCTGGCAATTCCGTATCTTTTGCCGGTCAGACGCAGTTCCTCGGCGACCGTCATGGTCAGGCGCACGCCGGTGCAGCCTTCCGGATGCCCGATGGACACCGCGCCGCCATTGGGGTTCAGCCGCTGATAGAGGGGGGAGTCCATGTAGTGTCCCAGCAGCTTCAGGCAGCTTAATACCTGTGCCGAGAAAGCCTCGTTGATTTCAAGCACGTCAATGTCGTCAAAGGTCAAGTTGGTTTTCTTGAGAAGTTTCTGGAGCGCGGGAACAGGCCCGGTTCCCATCAATGTGGGATCCACCCCGCCGAAGGCGAAGGCGTTCAGGTAGGCGATGGGCTTCAGTCCGCGCTTCTTGGCCTCCTCTTCCGTCATGACCACGATGGCCGCCGCGCCGTCGTTGGAACCGGAGGAACTGCCCGCCGTGACGATGCCGTCTTTCTCGAAGGCCGGAGGCAGGGTCGCGAGAACCTCCACGGTGGTGTTCGGCTTCGGATGCAGATCCGCATCGCATTGGATCTTGGTCACTTTCCCTCTTCGATCCGTGTGGGGGTACTCGATGGGAATGATTTCATTGGCAAAACGCCCGCCGGCTTGGGCTTTTTTCATTTTTGCCTGGCTGTCGTAAGAGAACTGGTCGGATTCTTCCCGGGCAATGCCATAGAGGCGCGCCGCTTTCTCCACGGTGAAGGCGGGCCCGTACATGACGCCGTAGATCTCATTGGGATTGCAGGGATCCCCTTCATAATTTCCGCCGCCCAGGCGAATGCCGCCCCTGGGGATGCCGGTCCAGCTGTAGGACAAAGGAAGAGAAATCAGGCGGTGGCTGTTCATCTCGCAGCCGGCGGCCACGTATACGTTCCCTTCTCCGGCCCAGATCTCCATCATGGAAGACGCCACGGCCTGGAAGCCGGATCCGCAGACCCTGTTCACCGTGTAAGCCAGCGCCGTGGTGTAATCCAGTTTGGCCTTCAGCGCCACATGGCGGCCCAGATTGGTGGCTTCACCGGTACCCTGGTTGACATTGCCCATGACCAATCCGTCCACGTCTTTGTCGCCGAGTCTCGAGCGCTCAATGGCGGCGCTCACGGGAATCACAGCCAATTCAGGGATGCTCATCTCCCTGAATTCCTGTCCTTTCTGGCTGTCCAAAGGGGTCCTCGCATAGCTTGTGATCACGATTCTGCTCATTTGTATGTAACCTCCTTTTTTGACTCTAGTCTATACCATATTCGCGCCTTTCGCAATCATCATCTGCGAATTTGGAAATTCGCGTCTGGCGAGGAGGGGAATTTTTTTACACGACGAATCGCAGTTTAGAATATTTACTATTGACGATTGTGGGAATAAGGTGTATCATATGAGTTAGCAAAACACAACTTGAGGCGCGCCGATTACCGGGCTGCCTGCGTTCACAGGGATGGACAGGGCCCGGGCGTCTGCGGCGGATGTTGAAGGCCGCGAAGTTAGTTAAATCTAAAATGCGGAGGCAGGTTCATGAGCGACCGGATGGAGAACATGCTGGCGGCGTATTGCGCGCCGGTATTATTGGGCAAGAAACCGGCGGCGCTGTTCGCGAGGCCGGATTGGTGGGAGGAAGCGGCGGCGTCCGGCGCCTTAGGCCGTCACGGGCTTCACACGTTCATGTTTTGCAGAGCGAATAAAAATTCGCTGATATTTGTCTATAACCGGGGGCTTTTAAACGCGGCTTTGAGGCATGAAGCCGTGAGCCGGTATCTTATCGGGATAGGCTACATGCCCCGGGACGGTGTGCAATCCTGTTTGAACCGCATTGCGGGACGGTTCGGCAACTCCGGCGAATTCCCCCATGAAATCGGTTTTTTTCTCGGATATCCGCCGGAAGATGTGCTGGGATTCATTCATCACAGAAATCAAGGCTGCAAGCTCTGCGGGCTGTGGAAGGTTTACAGCGACGTGGACAGGGCCTGCGGTCTGTTTGCCGAATACGAGCGGTGCAAACGGGTATTGCTGGATTACATCCGCCGCGGAGGTTCCATCGCGCGCGGCGGCCCATGGATTTAACCGTCGGCGATCACTTCGGCGCCAGGCGGATCAAAATCAATCAAAATTTTAGGGAGGGAATTTTTGTGAGTAAAACAGCGGTTATTTACTGGAGCGGCACAGGCAACACAGAGGCAATGGCGAAGGCGATTGAGAATGGGCTGAAGGACGCCGGGGCGGAGGTCACGCTGCTGTCCGTCGAAAAAACCGACGCGGACGCGGCGGGGGCTTTCGATAAGCTGGCGTTGGGCTGCCCGTCCATGGGGGATGAAAGTTTGGAGGAAGAAATATTCGGGCCGTTTTTCACGGCGGTGGAGGGCAAACTGAAGGATAAGAAGGTCGCTCTGTTTGGTTCCTACGGCTGGGGCGACGGACAATGGATGCGGGACTGGCGGGAGCGCGCCGCGAAAGCCGGCGCGGTGGTATTTGAGGAAGGACTCATCCAGCAGGAAGCGCCGGACGAGAGTGTGTGTACTGAGTTCGGCAAACGTTTCGCGGGATTTTGAGAGGAAATATTACAAATAACATTGACTATTGATTCCGGAATGGCTATAATGGTATAAGTTTCAACCAATGATTCGGGATGTGGCGCAGTTTGGTAGCGCGCTTGGTTCGGGACTAAGAGGCCGCAGGTTCAAATCCTGTCATCCCGACCAACTAAATTGTCCAATTTAGATATTGGGCTTACAAAGCCCGTTGTCACGCGGGTTTGCGGACATGCGGAAAGCGATTTTCGGATGTCCGTTTTTATGGATATAACGAGTGGTTTTAAATCGCAAAGGGGGATCGAACCCCCACAATCCGAAGAATAAATCCGGAACACAAAAAGGCCGTGATTTTTGACCGGAAGGTCAGATTCACGGCCTTTTTTGCGTTCCTGGCAAAAAAGAAAGGACGAAAAAGAAAATGTCGAGATGCTTTTTGCAGGATACTCCATTGGCGGCGTTTGAGCGAATGATGACGCAAATCCCGCGTCTGGGAAAAGGTGACGTTAAAGACAGGCGGAACGCGGCCAAGCACCGGCAGATTCAAAATTCCAGGCAAGTATGGACGAACAACACGAGCATAGAAACAGGGGGAAACGCAGCGCGAACTTCATACAGAAATTCGGGATAGCTATTCTAAAAAGCTTGCGGTACTGTGTTTTGTTGAAAAAAGAACAAAGGAGATGAATTGATGGAGGAGAATTTTTTTGAACAGGAACTGAGGAAACTGTTTGAAAACAGCGAAACACTCGGCGACCCCCGTTTCACCGGGCGGGTGTGCGTGGCCCGGCTAACCGATACCACCAACGTGAAGCTGTCATTCGTCACACTCGGCTCCGCCGATACCTATGTAGGCGTCGAAGCCAAGGTATTCAACCGGAACGATGGACCAATCGACACGGCAATATTCCGTTTCGTCGATATCCTCGGCAGAAAAGCTATTCCGGGCAATCCCAATTTCAAAGAAGGCGTCTCTCCTCACTTTTGGAGAAGCAACGGGAAATACGAATGGTACGCCTACAAACCTAGCCCTGGGGATTTCGAGCGGCTTGCCGCGGCGATAGACAGCTATCTGGAGATTTTTCAGGCGCCTGTACAAGCTCAAGACATCCATCAACAAATGCGATGAAACACAGAAAAAAGAACAGTCATCGGACAATGTATTGAAAATCGATCACACTTCAGGGCGCCGCCGAGGCCGGTCTGCGGGTGGAAACGGGAAAGGAGAATTGCGTGGCGTATAAAATCCATTGTCATGTAGAGAAGAACCAGTTTTATGAAACAACACTGGAAGAAGCGGGCGAAATGATTAATTTCATGTTTGAAAATCGTGGAGACTACAGCCCAATCAAGGTTTTTCAGGCTCAGGAGGATGGCTTATTTAACTGTGTTCTGATGATGCTGGATGGAGAGGTTCAGTGGGGTGAGTATTCACTTTTAAAATCGGCGCAAATCAGGGAACAGGAACTGAATGGGTGGCCTGAAGTGGCGGCTGATCCCGAATACCAGCGAGTAACGCTTGATCAGGTCGAGGATTACTATGAGCGGCACCGCGACGAAATATTGGACTCCGTTTGGCCTGAATTTCCAGAAATGCAGGAAGTTGTTGTGATTTTGGCTCATGAAAACAACACCGGACTTTTTAAATCCATCAAGCCGTCTGCCACGAAGATTATCGCGGACGGCAGAGATATTTCCTCTGAAAACATCCCATGGTTCATGCGTCTGACCCTTCAGAATACGGAGACGGGGAAATCCGGTTTTGCGATGTATCCCTGCGACAAGTACGATATGCTGGATAGTCTGGACACTTGCGGGATTCCCTATGGCTCCGGCAAGTACGCGCATTTGGCGGTCAGCGCGAATGGCGTTGAGGCGGACAGTCTTCAAATTGCTTTGACCGGGATCATTGAGCATTCACGGCGCCCGCCGTCCATTCAGGAGCTGAATCATTTAGGGACACAGATTCAGGATATGACCGCGGAGGAACGGCGCCGTCTGGAGCGGGAAATTGCCGGACTGCCAGAGGCGACCATCGTGGAAGCGATCCGCGCGGCGTATGGCGCGCTCTCGAAAAACATGGTTTACGACGGGGTTTCTATGAGTGAACGCGCCGTGCTGTTTGCCGACGACGAGCCATATATCCGGGTACAGATGGTTCCAGATAACGGGCTGGCACACGAAAATGAAGAAGATGGTATATGGATCAACTGTCCGGCCACAGCCGCGGATTTTGACGCGGCGGCTGAGAAATTAGGCATAAGCGCCCGTCATGACTTGAGAGTGAACACAGCTTATGGCATCCTGGCGGACTTGGAGAATGATGTGTTCAGTTCGCCCGATATCACTTATGGCAAGCTGAACGATCTGGCTTTGACCATGAAAAATAACAGTATTCATAGGGAATTGGCTAAATATAAGGCGGTGCTGTCGTTGGAATTCTGCCATGACATACGAGAGGCGGCCGAACTGGCAGGACGTCTGGACGAATACGAGTTTTATCCGGGAGCGTCCCTCTCGGCTGTCGGCGGCCGTTTCCAGGATCAAAATCTTTATGAGCAGGCAGAGGACGATCTGGCTGAGGATTTGGGCTTTGAGGAAACGAGATTTGGAACTGTGCGAAAAACAGACGGGATTGAACAAACGCACAGCGGTCTGACCCCGCGCTGAGAAGAGGAAAGCGCATGTGAAATAACAAAGCGGGCCGTCTGCGTGGGACGGCCGCCCGCCGCCTCCGCAGGCGGCTTTTTTCATGCCCGGAAACGGGAGAAAGGAGCCGGCCCGGCGCCCGGCAGGAGGTGACGCCCATCAACAGCTTTATGTCCTGGATCGGCGGCAAAAAGGCCCTGCGGGACATCATCATCCGCATGTTTCCCTATGATTACGAGAGATACATCGAAGTCTTCGGCGGCGGGGGCTGGGTGTTGTTTCGCAAGCCGCCCGGCAATGATTTCGAGGTATATAACGACCTGAACGGCCTGCTGGCGAACCTGTTCCGATGTGTGCGCGGCCGGCCGGAAGAATTGACCCGCGCCTTGAACTATGTCCTCAACGCCCGGGAGGATTTCGAGGGGATCAAAGCGGCTTTGGCGCGGGACAGCCCCTCAGACGGCGTGACCAAAGCGGCGATGTTTTACCAATTGATCCGCTACAGCTACGCCTCCGGCCTCAAAAGCTACGCCTGCCAGCCCCACGACATTCTTTCCGACTTCCCGCTCATTGAACAGGCACACAGGCGTCTGGCTAAAGTGGTCGTTGAGAATCAGGATTTCGAGAAGCTCATCCGGCATTACGACCGACCGGCGAGCTTTTTTTATTGTGATCCACCCTACTTCGAGACCGAGGACTATTACAAAAACATCGGCGAGGATGGCTTTACGGAGGCGGATCATACGCGTCTACGGGATACGCTGTTGGCCATCGAGGGCAAATTTCTGCTCAGTTACAACGACTGCGCCTTTGTGCGGGGTTTGTATGACGCGCCGGGGATCCGCGTCCGGCCGGTCAACCGCCTCCACACCCTCAAGCAGCGGTATGACGGCGGCAGTTTGTTTGAGGAATTGCTGATCGCCAACTACGACACGGATGAACGCCGCCGGGCGGGATCTTTCCAAATGAGACTGTTTGGCGATGATGAAGGGAGTGATTTTTTTGGCGGAGCTTGAAAAACTGCAGAAGGCCGCCGAACTGATTGAGGCCATGACCGACGGGAAGCAGCTGTTTGGTACAGCGGACGGAATGCCGCAGATTTTTATGGATCAGGGCGTGGAATGGCAGGCTGAATACCCGCCCCTTGCCATTCGTATGAAGCGCGTACCGTCGGCGGACGGCAATCAATTTACATTCGGCTTTCGCGCGCATTTAGAAATGACCGGCTCGGGGATGGACGCGGCCGCAATGCGCGGCTTTGAGAAAGCTGTACGGAAATTTCGAGTGCTGCTTGACACGCTGGAAACACTGAGCTTTACACCGACCAGAAGCGAGCTTGAACAATTTGTGGAATGGATTGAGCGGCGCGAGGAACAGGCAAAGAAGCAGGCATTGGAACAAAAAAAAGATACCGGCCTCATTATGGGGCGCTAAGGAGGAAAAAAACAGATGAATCCTATGTATTTAACAGTAACGGCGGACGCGGACGGGCGCTTAACGCTGCCCGCTTTTGCCGCGCGCGGTATGGACTGCGCGCCGGGCGAGACGGTGAAGATCAAACTGAATCTCGCCGCGGACACTGGTGAGGACGGCAAGCCGCCGAGCGAACAAGCCGCGCGGGTTCGCGGGGAATATGGCGCCGACGGATACACCGTAAGCGGCGGCGTGATCAATCTCCCAATCAAGCTGCTGAACGACGCGGGCATCCCGCTGGGGAACGAGATCTCGGTACTCTCCTCGGACGGCGTCCTGATTGTCGCCGCCGCGAATGGCGGGCGCCAGCGCGACCTGACCGACGAGCTTGGGTGTTTCATGGCCGAACTCGGCTGCGATCCGGAGTGTGTGGAAACGGTCGAAGTGACGCTGCCATTTTAAAGGAGGCGATGGGACGTGGCTATGACCCTCCGGGCGTCGCTGTCGAATCCCGGCAGGCCGGACGCCGCGCCGGTGAGCGAGATGAAGGCACTGGACACCGAGCGCGAGGCGCGGGAACTCATTCAAAATGGAAAAGGCGTGGTCACGCCCTATGGCGTAGTTTACGACAATGGTATGGAGTTGGCGCAATTTTACGGGGGGAAGGAATTTCCCGCGTATCTGTATGACCAATGTGTTCTGGCGGTGGAAGCGAAAAAAACATCCGATCCCGAAGCGGAAAGCACCTGGCTGTACCTGCCCGTGCCGGAGGTGTGCGTGGAACGCGCTCTGATCCGCGGCGGGCTGAGAGATTGCGATGAATTGCGCCTTGACATGGAGGTAATCGACGTATCTTCCGACCTTTTCCACTGGGTGGATCCGGCGTCGGAAACCGTCGCCGAACTCAACGGAGCGGCCCAAGCCATCCAAGCCCTAGGCGACGAGGACTTGACCAAGCTGTGCGCCGTCGTCGAATACGCGAAGCCCGGCAGCGCCAAAGCTCTGAAAAATCTCGCGCTGAACATCGGTCTGTTCGACTTCTATCCGGACGTTTTCACAGCAAAGGAATACGGACGGTATACCGTCACCCAATCGGGGCATTTCAGGTATGACGCCGACTTGGATGCATTCTACGACTTTGAGGGCTACGGCAGGAGGCGGCTTGATCACGAGCAAGGCGCTTTCGTCAGCGCGGGATATATCCGCCGCAAGGGTTTCGTATCCATTGAGGAAGCGATGGCGGACATTTGGTCGGGACGCGCCGGCCAGGAATCGCCGGATAAGGAACCCGGCCCGAATATGAGGATGGGAGGGCCGTGAGATGCCGGAAAAAGAAACCTATTTCTCGTCTGTGACGCTGAAGATTATGTTGTGCTGGAAGCCGTGGACGGGACGCTCGTGTTTCCCCGCGCAAGGAGATGGGATAGATGGGCATTGAACTGAGAAACGGCGTCATCCACTACTATGGCAATCCGGCGGGATATGTCAAAGAAGACAAAGCCGTAGCGGATAAGATGTTCGCCGGGCCGGAGCTGGCGGGCTGGATGGCGAAAAAAGGGTTTGAGGCTGAATGGCAAAACGGCGTCTACGACCGGCTAGCAAACGGTGCGACAACGGGGCCAGGCGGAGGAACGGCGTTAAAATCCTGCCGGATATGGCAGATCAGAGACGGCGCCGACGTGATGATGAAATTCATCACTCTGGCCGAGACGCGGGAGCGGTTCGGGGAACCAAATCCTGAGAACTACCGCCTCGCTTACGACGGACAGACCGCAACCAACGATTTGGAGGGCATTTGGGAGATTTTCAACCATCATCCCCCTTCCGGCTTTGACGGACATGCCCTCTCCATGTCGGATGTGGTAGAACTGTATGACCACGACGGCAGTGATTTTTACTATGTCGACCGTTTTGGCTTTCAATCCATCGGTTTTAGAGAACCGGAACAAAGCCAGGGTTTCAATATGGGAATGGGCATATAGCGGTCTTCGTCAGAGGGCCGCTTTTGCTATACAAAAGAGAAAGGAGTCCGACCATGCCAAAAGCACAGACACAGAAACCGGCGCCGGTACAGGCGGCGTCACACCCGCCGCTTGATTACAACGTCAAGATCCAAAGCATTCGGCCGGAAGGGACGCTCCGGGGCACAGCCTCGGTCGATCTGAACGGCCAGTTTGCTGTGCGCGGCGTTAAGATCATGAATGGCAGCAATGGGCTGTTTGTATCCATGCCCAGCTACAAAGCCGGAAACGGTACGTACAGGGACATCTGCTTCCCCTGTACCACGGAGTCCAAAGCCGCCTTCGATCAGGCGGTGCTGAACGCGTATCAGCAGGCGCTGATCCAAGGCCAGGAAGCGGGCCAAAGCCGGAAAGCGGCGCCCGACCCTTTTGACTCGCCGGCCCATGCGCCGGTCATGACGATGTAGGCACAAAATATATTTAGAGAAGGAGAATGAAAAAGCGTTTCAAAAACAGAAAGGAGCGCGGCCATGCCAGAAACACAGAAACAGGCGGCGTCACACCCGCCGCTTAATTACAACGTCAATATCCAAAACGTCCTGCGGGAAGGGTCGCGCCGGGGTATAGCCTCGGTCGATCTGAACGGCCAGTTTACCGTGCGGGGCGTCACAATCATGAACGACAGCCGCAATAAGCTGTTTGTATCCATGCCCAGCTACGAAGCCGGGATCGGTAAGTACAGGGACGTCTGTTTCCCCTGCACCGCGGAGTCCAAAGCCGCCTTCGATCAAGCGGTGCTGGACGCGTATCAGCAGGTGCTGATCCAAAGCCAAGAGACGGGCCAAAGCCGGAAAGCCGCGCCCGACCCTTTTGATTCGCCGGCCCACGCGCCGGACATGACGATGTAAGCACAAAATATGTAATGTACACGATTAAACCCCCTACGATCAAAAAAGATAGAGAGGTAAATATAATGAAGAAAATCATAGATACAATCCACGATAAAACTGCGGCGTTGGTACTCAGAACTAAGGCCGCGGTTTCTAATGCCAAGGGCGCGGGATATGTCGATCAAGCGGTAGTCATATTAATCGCTGTTGTGATCGGCGCGTTGTTGCTGGGCGGACTCTACGCCCTGTTTGGGGAGACGGTGCTGCCCGAGTTGACACGGAGAGTGGAGGAAATGTTCAATTACGAAGGTTGATCCCTGCAAAGCTGTAAACCGGGAAATGTGAAAGGGGCGCAATATTATGCCAAGAGGAAGAAAACCCGCTCAGGCCAAATCCGGGGCCGCGAAGGCGCCGGATTTTGTCGCGAAAAATGAGCAAACAGGCGCCGCCGAAGCGGCGGCGGAGCCAGCGCGGACTGTCCCCGCCGAGATTCCGCTGACG
The DNA here is from genome assembly GCA_031264885.1 of Peptococcaceae bacterium. GTDB lineage: Bacteria > Bacillota > Peptococcia > DRI-13 > UBA5745 > JAISDM01. Next base: position 10,182 of record JAISDM010000100.1, read on the forward strand.
GCGCGGATCAGTACGCTGGAGATAGACGGCGACACCCGCGCTTTTGCCGTCGCCGAATACGGCGACCTGACCATCCGCAGAATCCGGGTCAAGGAGGATGAGTATGGCGGCTTGTCGGTGGCCATGCCCAAGTACCGGGAAGCCGGACGTTTCACCGATACCTGCGGTTTCCACACGACGGAAAGCCGCAACCGGCTGGGCGCCGTGGTGCTGGACGCTTACCAGCAGGCGCTCCTGCAGGTACAGAGCCAGGCGGCGCGGCGGCAAACGCAGGCCGAACCTGAGATGAGTACACCGGAAACGAGCGGACACGACACGAAGGAACCGAAGACGCGCAAACTCGGGACGAAGGCGCCGGTATTGCGAGAGCCGGAAATGAACGCGCTGGAAACGCGGGCAACCGAGTCGGAGTCTACAGGACCGGACACGCCAGAGATGCGGGAACCGGAGCTGAACGCGCAGGATCCGAATACGCGGGAGACGCGTGAACCGGAGTTAAACGCACAGGAGGCGGACGCGCCGGAGATGGGCGCGCCGGAGTTGGATGAGCCCCAACCGGAGACGCCGGAACCGCGGGAATCCGAGACGGACGCGCCGGAGATGGACGCGCCGGAGCAGGCCGGCGGTCCCGTGATGGGGATGGGTCAGTGGTAATGTCTCCGCTGAGGCAAACTGTCCTGTTCGCGGCGGCATTGGCGGCGGCAACGGTCTTTGATCTCCGGCGCCGGATGATCCCGGACGGCGTCTGCGCGGTTCTGGCGATGGCGGGGCTGATCTCTTTCAGTCCCGCCAGGCT
>JAISDM010000105.1 GCA_031264885.1 Peptococcaceae bacterium
CGACACCGTCACACACCACCGCCAGCAAAGCGTCCTTCTTATCTATGTATCCGCGCTTTAGGAGCAAGCTGTCCATATTGGACAGCCGTCCGTTTTGCAGACTGGCGCCGGTAAAAAGATAATTCACGTTAAACCTCTCCTAACGGGACACCCAATCGTTATGGGCTGTTTTTTTATCGTCGTTCGGTCCATAATATAGAAGGCATCCTCGAAAGCCCGAACCCTTCGGTGGATTCATCCCGCGGAAGGCAGCCCCCGGTTCCCACAGGATTTTCGTCAAGTATCATCCTTGACGAAAGAATCCGGACAAATCCGCATGAACAGTGGATTTGTCCGGATTCCTGACGGTTTATTTGACGGCAATAAAATCTACATAGCGATATACTGCTCCAATTTATTCATTCCCTCGCGCTTTTGCTCAAAGGATGAATGTACATAACGGTTCAATGTAATATTTACATTAGCGTGTCCGAGTATCTCGCTGAGAGATTTAATGTCCATACCGGCTTCTATACAGCGAGTCGCGAATGTGTGCCGTAAGGAATGGTAATTTGCGCTGCTTATGTTTGCCGCTTTGACACTCTTTGAAAAATGGTTCTGCATGGTACGAGGCTCGGTAAAGATGCTGTCCTCCGCGCTTATGACATAGGCGTCATCCTTTCGGGCGAAGCTTCGCAGATAGGGCGCGAGGAGTTTCGGAATGGGAACATCTCTCACGGAACGCGGACTTTTTGGCGTGTCAATCAGAATTTTGGTTTTATTCCCGCTGCCGCTTGTGTTTTTGACACGCTGAAGCGTCTGACTGACCGACAGCGTATTGAAATCATCGGATATATCCTGCCACCGCAGAGCGCAAAGTTCGCCGACGCGAAGCCCCGTATACAGGCAGAGTAATATCCCTAATTTGTACACGTCAAGTTCGGCGGTTAAAACGGATTCCAGGGATAATTGCTCCTGCCGCGATAATACACGCATCGTTCGCTGCTGTTGTTTTGGATAAGTAATAGATAATGTGCTGCCGATGATTTTTTCATTGTAAGCGAAGTCCACAACTATTTTTATAATGGACAGCATATCCCGCACGGTTTTTGCCGAAAGACCGCCTCTGCCGTCCGCGCGTCCGTTTTCCAGTTTGGCTTTCGCGAAACGGCCGATGTCCAACGCTGTCAGGCTTCGCATGTTATATCTTCCGAGCGACGGCAGAATATGAAGGTCAAGAATGGCGATATAGCCGGCGTATGTGGATGATTTTACTTTTAACGATATGATGGACAGCCACTGGTTCACGACCTCCGAAAAAGTCGGATTATGCTTTTCAGGGGTTGTTTCAGGCGCTGCCGGCGCAGGTTTTTCATTGCTCAATACAGAGAGATGCCGCTTGACTTCCGTGAAGGTTCGGCTGTATACATAACCGTAAGTGATGTTGCCGTCGGCATTGCGGCCTTTCGGATAGCGTCCCTCCCAGCGGCCGTCTTTCCGTTTGTAAATGTTTCTTCCTGTTTTTGGCATAATGATTGACCTCCACTAATAATTTATAGTTGACGTTATAAATTATATATTCAACGCTCCCGCCAATTTTCTTGACCAGGATTTTGACGGCTTAAAAAATTGGGATAGCGAATTTAAAGACTTCGGTAACCGGATTGGAAGAAGAATAATAAAATAATCATAAATAATTGAAAGATTTTTATCCGGCATATTGATATTTTCGACAAAATCATGTATGATAAACAAATCCAATTGCAAACCGAATGACCAATTCAAGTTTTCGTCAAGGATGATACTTGACGAATATAACGCTCGAAATGATCGCGCCGGTTCAAATGCCGGCAAACCCAAACCTGGATGAAAGCAAAAAAATAAGCCCCTCTTTGATTATCCGCAAATCAAAGAGGGGCTTGCTTTTTTTATTTTTCCCCGCCTCATTCCCACTCAATCGTCCCGGGCGGCTTGGAGGTCACATCGTAGACCACCCGGTTCACCCGGTCGATCTCATTGATGATCCGCCCGGAGATCGCGCGCAGGACGGCATAGGGTATCTCCGATGCCTCCGCCGTCATGGCGTCCGCGGAACTCACGGCGCGGATCGCGATGGTGTTGGCGTACGTGCGCTCGTCGCCCTTGACCCCCACGGTTTTGACCGGCAGGAACACGGTGAAATACTGCCAGATATCCCGCGCCAGCCCCGCTTTGGCGATTTCCTCCCGCAGGATCGCGTCGCTCTCACGGACGATGCGCAGGCGGGCTTCCGTCACCTCCCCCATGATCCGGATGGACAGGCCCGGCCCCGGGAAAGGCTGCCGCTCGATCATCTCCGCGGGGATCCCCAGCTCCCGGCCCAGTTCCCGCACCTCATCCTTAAACAGCAGCCGCAGCGGCTCCAATATCCCCTCAAACTGCACATCGTCAGGCAGCCCGCCCACATTGTGATGGCTTTTGATCACCTGAGCCTGGCCGGAACCGCTCTCCACCACATCCGGATAGATGGTCCCCTGCACCAAAAAATCAATGCCCCCCAACTTAGCCGCTTCCTCCTCGAATATGCGGATGAACAGATTCCCCACGATCTTTCGCTTTTCCTCCGGATCCGTCACATCCTCCAGCGCGTCCAAAAACCGCCGCCGGGCATCCACCAAAATCACCTTCAGCCCCATCTCCCCGCGGTATACCGAGAGGACCTCTTCCGCCTCGTTCTTCCTCAGCAAACCGTGATCCACAAACAAACAAGTCAGCTGGGATCCGATGGCCTTCTGAACCAGCACCGACGAGACCGTGGAATCCACCCCGCCGGACAGGGCGCTGATGACTTTTTTCCCCTCCAGCTTCTCACGCATACTCTCAATGGAAAGCTCCGCCAAAGAAGCCATATCCCAATCGGCGATAATATTGCAAATGTTGTATATGAAATTTTGCAGAATCTCAAAACCGCCCTCCGTATGCCCCACTTCCGGGTGAAACTGAAGGCCGTACCACTGGGATTCGTCGTTGGCGATGGCCGCCGCCGGGCAGTTGGATGTGGACGCGACGATTTTGAAACCCTCCGGGATCCCTTCAATCTCATCGTGATGGCTCATCCATACCCGCGACTGAGGGCTTCTCCCCTCGAACAGAGGATGCGACACATCCAGAGAAGCCGCGGCCTCCCCGTATTCCCCCGAATCCGCGGTTCTCACCTTGCCGCCCAAAACATGCGCCATTAAATGCGCCCCGTAACATATCCCCAAAATAGGAACATGGGTGGACCAAATGGATCTGTCGCACTGCCTGGCCTGCTCATCGGTGACGGTATGAGGCCCCCCCGTCAAAATGATCCCCTTCACGTTCCCCGACATCCATGTGGCCAGCGGCGCGTCCCAGGGATAAATCTCGGAATACACCTTGGCCTCGCGAACGCGCCGGGCAATCAACTGTGTGTATTGGCCCCCGAAATCCAGTATGACGATTTTCTCAAAATTCATGACATGTCCTCCTTATTCCTTGAATCCCAATGGATAGGATCCGTCAAAACACGCGGCGCAAACCCCCACCGACTCTCCGATGGACTTCCGAAGCCCCGTCAAACTCAAATGGCAGACAGAATCCGCGTCAATAAACTCCCGGATGGCCTTCCGCGTATGCGTGGCCGCGATCAGCTCCGAGGAACTGGCTGTATCGATTCCGTAATAACAGGGATACGAAACAGGCGGGGACGCCACCATCAAATGCACCTCCTTGGCCCCATGAGCGCGGACCATCCGTATTAGCTGCCGGCTGGTGGTGCCCCGGACGATGGAGTCGTCCACCAGCACAACCTTCTTCCCTTCCACAGAACTCCCGCAGACGCTGAGCTTCAGTTGAACCGCCTGGAGCCGCTCCGCCTGGCTGGGCTTGATGAACGTCCGGCCCACGAAGCGGTTCTTAACCAGCCCCATATCAAAGGAAATCCCCGAGGCGTGGGCGTAACCCAAGGCCCCCGCGATGCCCGAATCCGGAACGGGAATCACCACATCCGCGTCCACCGGATATTCCTCATATAATATCCGCCCCATCCGGTTCCGGCTCTCCATCACCGATACCCCGTCGATCACCGAATCCGGCCGGGCAAAATACACATACTCAAAAGCGCACAGCGCCAGCCGCTCCGCTTTGACGCCCTGAACGGAGCGAATCCCCGAAGGCGTCAGCGTCACGATCTCCCCCGGCTCCACGTCACGGATCCACCGGGCGTCCAGCACATCCAGGACACAGGACTCCGAAGCCACCGCCCAGCCCCCCTTGAAAGCGCCCAGACAAAGGGGCTTGTTGCCGTAAGGATCCCGCGCGGCGACGATCCGGTCCATGTCCAGCGCCACCAGCGAATACGAGCCCTTCAACTCCGTCATCGCCTGCGCCATCGCCTCTTCTATGCTCCCAAAGCCCGGCCGCGCCAGCAGATGCGTCAGAACCTCCGAATCCGTCTGAGCTTGAAACAACGCGCCCTCCAGCATCATCTTCCGCCGGATTGCGTCCGTGTTCAAGAGCTGCCCGTTATGAGCCAGCGCCAGACTGCCGCGCAAATACTTTCCCGACAAAGGCTGCGCGTTCTCCAGGGAACTGGCGCCCACGGTGGAATACCGGACGTGCCCGATCGCCATATCCCCGGATATCCCGCGGACCCGGCTCAGAGAGATGGCTTCGCTCACCAGGCCCATCCCCTTGGCCACCACCATATCGTCCCCTTTGACCGTGGCAATGCCCGCGCTTTCCTGCCCCCGGTGCTGCAGCGCCTGGAGCGCGTACCAAACATAAGACGCCGCGGCTTGGACCCCCGCGATTCCGACGACGCCGCAAGACTCCTCGGGTTTGTCGGACCACCGTTCAGACTCATTCATCCTCAATGTTCTCTCCCGGCCGCGCGGAAGCCGCGTGTTCCCCGAAGCCCTTCGTCTCCGCCACAATAAACAGAGGACGGTTCTTGCACTCATCATAGATCCGGCCGACGTATTCCCCCATCACACCCAGCAGAATCAATATGACGCCGTCAAAAAACAGCATCAGCGCCACCATGGACGCCCAGCCCGCCACCACCTGTCCCACCGTTCTCTGGACCAGGGCCCAGATCAGATATAAGAAGCTCAGCCCCGACATACAGAAGCCCAAGTTGGCCGCCATCTTCAGCGGACCCATCGAAAAAGCGGTGATGCCGTCTATGGCGAATTTAATCATTTTTTTCAGCGGATATTTCGTCTCTCCCGCGAACCGCTCCTCCCGGATAAATTCTACATAAGTCTGCTTAAATCCTACCCAGCTGACCAAGCCGCGCAAATAAGGGTTTTTTTCCGTAAGCCCGTTCATCACATCGCAGACCTTACGGTCCAACAGGCGAAAGTCCCCCGCGTCCACCGGGATCTCCACATTGGTCATGCTTGCCAGGATCCGGTAAAACAGCTTCGCGGTGATTTTTTTGAAAAAAGACTCCCCCATCCGCCGGGTCCTTTTGCCATAGACCACATCATAACCGGCCTTCCATTTGGCGATCATCTCCGGGATCACCTCAGGGGGATCCTGCAGATCCGCGTCGATCACCACCACAGCCTGTCCGGATGAATACCTCATTCCGGCGGACACCGCCGCCTGATGGCCGAAGTTCCTGGAAAAATGGATGAGCCTGACATGAGCGTCCCCTTCCCGCAAGCCCTCCAGAATCGCCTCCGTCCGATCCCGGCTGCCGTCGTTGACATAGATCAGCTCATAGGACTCCTCCAGACCGGAGAGCGCCTCCGTCAGGCGGCGGTGACACACCTCCGCCACCAGTTCCTCATTGTACATGGGCACCACAATCGAATACTTAATCATGACCCCTCACTGCCCCTTGATCCGCAGCCACGCGTCGTTATACAGCGAAATCGCGTCCCCCAGATCCACATAAGCCTCGCAGCGGTCCACGACCTCCTTGGGCGGGTTAAAGATCGGATCCTCGTTCCAGTCGTCCATCATCTCCATCGCCGCCTTGTTCGGCGTCGAATACCCGATGTACTCGCTGTTTCGCCTGGCCACCTCCGCGTCGCATAAATAATTGATGAAGATATGCGCCGCCTCCGCGTTCTGGCTCCTTTTCAGGAGGACGGCGTTATCAAACCACACATTGCTGCCCTCCTTGGGAATCACATATTCCAGATCCGGATTCTCTTCGATGCAGGTGATGGCGTCCCCCGCGTACATCACGCCGAAAGCGGCGCTGCCGCTGATCATACGCTCCCGGATGTCGTCCACCAGGTAGGCCAGCACCAAGGGTTTCTGCCGGATCAGCTCCGCCTCCGCCTGAGCGATCTGATCCGGATCCGTGGAATTCATGGAGTAACCCAGCTTCTTCAAAGCCACCGCCATGGAATCCCGGATGGAATCATACATAATGATCTGCTTGGAATAATCCGGATCCCAGAGGATCTCCCAGCTGTCCACCGGTTCCGAGACCATGGTTTTGTTATATACAATGCCCACGGTCCCCCACAGATAAGGGACGGAATAGCGGTTCTCCGGGTCGAATTCCTTTCCCAGAAAGGCCGGATCGATGTTCTCGAAATTGGGGATTTGGCTGAAGTCCAGAGGCTGGAGCAGATCCATCTTCACCATCTTGGATATCATGTAATCCGAGGGCACGCACAAATCATAAATACTGCTCTCGTTCTGCACCTGAATCAGCATTTCCTCATTGCTTGTGGTGGTGTCATAGTGCATCTCTATCTCGGGATGACCGCTTATAAATTCCGCCAGCACATCCTCGTCGATATAATCCCCCCAGTTGAGAACATACAGCTTCATTTTGTCCGGGGAGTCCCCGGACGGATTCGACGAAGTCCCGCAAGCCGCGAAAGCCGGCAAAACAAAAAGCAGCGTCAGCACAACACAAATGGATTTTTTCATACAAACACCCCCAATTTCGTTTCATTATGAATTACGGTCCGTTCTTAGATTGACGATCAAAAGCAGCCCCAGCACAGCCACAAACATCATGGCGGACAAAGCGTTGATCTTGGGATTGATCCCCCTCCGGGCCATGCTGTAAATCAAAGTCGATAAGGTTTGTACCCCCTGCCGGGTGAACAGGCTCACCACAAAATCGTCCAGAGACAGCGTAAAGGCCAATATGGCCCCCGTCATGATCCCGGGCTTGATCTCCGGCAGCACCACCTTATAGACGGCGTACAAAGGCGTGGCCCCCAAATCCAGCGCCGCCTCATAGGTCTGGTCCCGCATCTGGCTCAGCTTGGGCATCACCGACAGAATCACATAGGGTATACAGAACGTAATATGCGACACCAGCAGTGTGGTATAGCTCAGCGTGATCCGGAAAAAAATAAACAGCAGCATCAAAGAAATGCCCGTCACAATGTCCGGATTGACCACCGGAATATTGGTGATAAACTCAACGGCTATCCGCACCTTCTTGGTCATGACATTGATCCCGATGGCCGCGAAGGTCCCGATGACGGTGGAAACCAGCGAAGCGACCACCGCTACGGATACGGTCACCAGCAGCGCGCTCATAATGGTGGTGTCCTGCAACAGCGCCCGGTACCATTGCAGGGAAAAACCCGTCCAATGGGCCATGCTCCGGGATTCGTTGAAGGAATATACGATCAGCACAAAAATCGGCGCGTACAAAAAAACGAGGATGAATGTCAGAAACGCCTTTTTTACCAGATTCATCTATATCAGCGCACCCCCCTTGGTCTCCTTGTCAAAGCCGCTGGAAACCGCCATGCAAACGAACACCAGCACCATCATCATCAAAGACAGAGCAGAGCCGAAGTGCCAATCCTGGAGCAGAATAAACTGATTCTCGATTAAATCCCCAAACAGCATAAACTGAGAGCCGCCCAGCAGCCTGGATATGGCAAAGGTGGTTATTCCGGGAATAAACACCATGGTGACCCCCGAGACGACCCCCGGCAAGCTCAAAGGAAACACCACCCGCCAAAAAACCCTGCCGTCGTCGGCGCCCAGATCCTGAGCGGCCTCCACCAATTCCGCGGGGATTTTTAACAGCATGGTATAAATCGGCAAAATCATAAAAGGCAGGAAATTATAGATCATCCCGAAGACCACCGCGGACATATTATACATCAGCTGAACCCGCCCAAAGCCCAGCATTACCAAGAAACGGTTGACCAGCCCGTTCATGTCCAATAAAATCATCCAGGCGTATGTCCGGAGCAAAAAATTCATCCACATGGGAACCACAAACAGCACATATAAAAAAGGCGTTTTTCGGGAGGGTATCCTGGACAGAATATAAGCGACGGGATAAGCGACCACCAGGCAGACCGCCGTCGCCAGCAAAGACAGCCATACGGAACGCAGCAGAATCCGGATGTTCAGCATATCAAAAATCTTGATGATATAGCTCAGCGTAAAGCGGTTCCCGCCGGCTTCACCGGTGGTAAACGCGTAAAAAATAATCACCGCCATCGGCAGCAATATCAGCGCGAGCATCCACAAAATATAAGGATAAGCGAAAAACCTCCGTCTCATGAAAGCGCGTCCTTTCTCATAATATGGATGCCGTCCGGCGGCACTTTCATTCCAACCGACCGCCCTTTTTCCTCTTTCATGGTCGATTGAACCAAAAAAACAAACGGGCCGCTTTGGATCTGCATCTCATAATGCACGCCCATAAACACCACGTTTAAGACCTCGCCTGAAATCATGCCCTCTTCCGGCGCCACCAGCTGAATGTCCTCCGGGCGGATGACCACGTCCACCGGTTCGTCCCGGGCGAACCCCCGGTCCACACAGGGGAATCTCCTGCCGCTGAAACTGACCAGGCAGTCCTCATGCATCACGCCCGGCAAAATATTGCTTTCCCCGATGAACTCCGCCACAAACACATTCTTCGGCTCGTTATAGATATCCAAAGGCGTGCCGATCTGCTGGATCTTGCCCTTCCGCATCACCACAATGGTGTCCGACATGGTCAAGGCTTCTTCCTGATCGTGGGTCACATAAACGAAGGTGATCCCCAGCCGCTGCTGCATCCGCTTCAGCTCGATGTGCATCTCCTTGCGGAGCTTCAAATCCAAGGCGCCCAAAGGCTCATCCAACAGCAAAACCCGGGGCTCGTTGGCCAGCGCCCTGGCGATGGCCACCCGCTGCTGCTGCCCCCCCGACAGTTGCTCGATGTTTCTTTTCCCATAACCGGTCAGCCCTACCAATTCAAGCATTTCGCCTACTTTTGAGTCGATTTCTTTCCTTGTTTTTTTCTGAACCTTTAAACCGAAAGCGATGTTGTCAAAAACATTCATATGGGGAAACAGCGCGTATTTCTGAAATATGGTATTGATCTTGCGCTTATGAGGCGGCATGCCGGTGATGTCCTGCCCCTCCATCCACACGCGCCCGCTGCTTGGAAACTCGAACCCGCCCAGTATGCGCAGGGTCGTGGTCTTGCCGCATCCGGAAGGCCCCAGAAGCGTCAGAAACTCCCCCTTCCGGACATACAGCTCGAAGTGATCCAAAGCGATTTCTCCGTCATATTCCTTGCACACATCCCGAATCAGGATCTGTCTGTCCGCGGACTGCTTCATACAATCCCTCCCCGCTCTTAGGACTCGTTAAACAATAACCTGCGATTTTTCACTTGCCCTTTCGCCGTCGGACTGCGTTGCCGTCAGTCGCCATACCACCCCGGGTATGCCTCCTTTCTCCGCCTTGTCCGGCGGCGAAATTGCGGCGTGAAATTATCTCATCTTATTATTTAACGAATCCTTAGGACTTGCGCAGCAGCCGCCTTCTCAGCAAATCAAACACATTCGAGGCGGCAAGGGAACGAATTCTGGCCCGGTCCCCCGGAAAATTCATCTTTCTGACCTCATATCCCGACGCGTCCGCCACCGCCAAATAAACCAGCCCCACCGGTTTGTCCGGAGGAGCGCCGTCAGGCCCGGCCACGCCGCTGACAGCCACGGCGCAGTCCGTGTTCATCGCTTTTCTGCACCCATTCGCCATATGAATCACACATTCCTCGCTTACCGCGCCAAACCGCTCCAGAACCGACTCCGGAACGCCCAGCAAGGAGGTTTTGACTTCATTGGCATAACATACGATTGAACCCTTAAAAACCGCGGATATCCCCGGAATATCCCCGAACAGAGAGGAAGCCATCCCCGCCGTACACGATTCGGCGAAGGACACGGTCAGCCCCCGCTCCCTGAGCAAGTCCGCGGCCACCTCCTTCATGGTCCTCAATCCGACCTCATAAACATAAGGCTCCATCCTCCGCCGGATCTCCCGGACCAGATCCCCGGCGCGGTCCGGCTCCTGAGCGTCCCGCGCGAATTGAGTCACCCGAAACATCACTTCCCCCAGCGAGACATAAGAAGCGATGGTGGGATTGGTCTGAGCCGCAATCAGATCTTTCAGCATATCCTCCGCCTGAGACTCCCCGATACCGGTCATCCTTACAAAATAATTCCGGACGGCATAAGGAGACCGGCCCGCCAAATAAGGCGCCGCCTGCCCCAGAAACATAGCCTGCATCTCATTGGGCGGCCCCGGCAGCAAAATAACCGCCTTGGATTTCCCGTCCATCTCAAATTCCAGAATAGCGCCCGGCGCCGTTCCGGCGCCATTGGGCATGACCGTACAGCCCTCCGGCAGCATCGCCTGCTTGCGGTTATTGTCCGTCATCACATGGCCCCGGCCGCGGAACATCCCCTCAATCACATCCAGGCTGGGCTGATGCAGCGCCAGCCGCCGGCCGGCGACCAGCGCCGCCGTTTCCATAGTGATATCATCCTGAGTGGGCCCCAGCCCCCCGGTCACAATCAGACAGTCACAGCGGGCCAGACAGGTTCTCATGGTCTGCGCCAGCCTGTCGGGATTATCCCCCACCACAGTCTGATAATGAGACACCAAGCCCTGAAGCGCCAGCTGATTCGCGATAAAAGCCGCGTTGGTATTCACAATCTGACCCATCAAAAGCTCGGTGCCCACACATAATATTTCCGTCTCCAATATGCTTTCGATACGAACCACATCCTTTCGCACCCATGTCGAAACATGAAATTATTTTAGCACAGTCCCGCCCGATATACAATAAAATATTACAGACGCCCGCGCGCCGTTCCCGGCGCCGTAGGGGCGGCATTCTGCCGCCCGGGACCGTCCTGTGGGGGCACGGCATGCCGTGCCCCCACAGCCGTGCCCCCACGGTCTGGCCCGAAAATCCGGATCCGCTCATACCTCAATATGTGCTATACTGTTGTTGTCCCGGAATCCATTCCATTCGAAAGGAACACACATATGACACGCTTTTTGATCGCGTTATTCATCCAAGACCCCCAAAACACCGAAGACCCCACCGTCAGAGAACGTTACGGCTTCCTGGGCAACACCGCGGGGATCCTCTGCAATCTCATTTTGTTCGCGGCAAAATTCGCCGCCGGCAGCTTTTCCGGCAGCATCGCCATCATCGCCGACGCCTTCAACAACCTCTCCGACCTGAGTTCCAACGGCATCTCCCTGCTGGGCTTCAAGCTGTCCAACAAACCCGCGGACGACGAGCATCCCTTCGGGCACGGCCGCCTGGAATACCTGTCGGGGCTGGTCGTTTCCTTCATCATCATTCTCGTGGGCATCGAGTTTATCCAAAGCTCCGTCCAACGGATCCTTCACCCGGGCGCCGTAGAACTGAACGCCGCCATTCTCGTGATTCTGGGCCTGACCATCTTAATCAAGCTCTGGATGAGCCTGTTCTATAAAAAAATCAGCGTCCTCATTCACTCCGTAGCCGTCAAAGCCAACTCCCGCGACAGCCTCAACGACGCGCTCATCACCGGCGCGGCCCTGCTCTCCCTGACCGTATCCAAACTGACTTCCCTGGCCTTGGACGGTTACATCGGCCTCGCCCTGGCCCTGTTTATCCTGTATACAGGCATCGGCATGACCAAAGAAATTCTCGATCCCCTTTTAGGGCAGCCCCCGGATCCGGTTTTGGTCAAAAAAATCGAGGACATTCTCATGTCTTACGAGGAAATCATCGGCACACACGACCTGATCGTCCACAACTACGGGCCCGGGCGCGTGATCGCTTCCGTTCACGCGGAGGTGCCCGCCGGCAGCGATTTCCTCAAGATCCACGACACCATCGACCTGGCGGAACGAAAAATCGCCGAAGAACTGCGGATCCGTTTTGTCATACACATGGACCCCGTCAACACCGGCGACGAACGGACGCGGGAACTGCTGGCCGTCACCCAGGATTTGGCCGCGCAAATCAACGGTTCCCTGTCCATTCACGACTTCCGGATCGTTCCGGGAGAGACCCACACCAACTTGGTCTTCGACCTGGTCGTGCCCCACTCATTCAAGGAATCCGGCGAAAAGAAGCTGAAAGACGAACTTTCCGCCGCCCTGAAGTCCGTCGATCCCAGCCTGTTTGCGGTCGTCACCATCGACCGGAGCTTCGTGTAACCCACACGCCGCCGCCGCGCGCCTCCCGGCCCGCGGGCCGTCAAAAGAAAACCTCAAAAGAAAAACAGCGCCAGTTTCCCGCTGATCAGCCCCAACAGCAATCCCGCCAGAATATCCGAGGGATAATGCACCAGCAGGTACATCCTGGAGAAAGCCATCATCACCGCGAAGCCGAACCAGACGACGCTGTACCTGAGGCTGATTTGGCTCATCACGACAGCCGCCGCGAAAGCGGCGGCCGTGTGCCCAGACGGGAACGAGAAATCCAAGGGAATTTTAATAATAATCGAAAAATCCAAATCACTCTCAAAGGGCCTCAAACGGCCAATCAAGGGCTTGATCACAAAATTCCCGATGACGGAAGCAATCGCCAGCGCCACGATCAGTTCAACCCCCAGCCTCCTGCGCTGCGCGTTCATCAGCAAAGGCACCGACGCAATGATCCAAATCGCCCCGTTGTTTCCCATGTACGAAATAGGCGGCATGAGAAAATTAAAAAATCGGTTTTTTACGCAGGCGTCAATATACAAGAGCACCCGGTCGTCCGCCCGCCGCAGTCTTTTAATCACACTCATCCTAACTCCCCATCATTTACCTCACAATTTTAACCGTCCCTTCCTTGCGCGCGGGCGCGGGCGACGGGGCGGCGATAAAACCGACGGCGGCCGCCGAACGGATGACATGCTCCCTCGGAACGCCCAGCTCGAATAAATAGCCGCGGACCTCCGGATCGTCCCGGAGCCAATAAAGCTGGTTGATATAACAGCTTCCCAGCCCTAAAGACTGCGCCGCCAAAAAAATATTCTCCAATGCCAGCGCGCAGTCGGCCATGGCGTTCTCATAATTCGGTTTGTTTGACGCGACAATCAGCGTGGGCGCGTTATAATAAAAATTAAAACCCGCTCTCTGCGTAAGTTCCTTAGCGGCTGCCTTCCCGGGATAATCATCGTCGGGAACCCAATGCCTGAACGCCTCGCAAACGATTTCGTTTAATTTGACAAGCGCGTCTTTCCTCTGGATCGCGGTAAACAGCCAGCTCTGGTTGTTTCCGCCGCTGGGCGCCCAAACAGCGGCGTCCAGCACAGCGTCCAGCTGTTCCGGCGATATCTGCTCCTCCGTAAACCGGCGCGTGCTGCGCCTCTCATGGATACAGGTCAGAACCTCATTGGTCAGTTTCATAACGCTTCCTCCTCCGTGTCATTTTTCTGCCCGTCGTATCAGTTATACATCATTTTGCCCAAAAAAACAAGGCTGTGATCATATCCCCGAGTCAAAGTAATTCTTGACAAACGGTTCCCGCCGCGTTTATACTGGAAAAAGAAAGCAGAGGCCATCCGCTTCTCACCTTGCGGTCACAGCCGTCAGGGTTTTGATTACAGCTTATGTGGATATAGGCAAGTTTCAAGGCGGATGGAAGCATCCGTCTTTTGTGTCCCGGCGATCTCTTTGATGAAGGCTTGCGGCTCCCCCCGGCGGGAACCGCGGAAGCGCGGATTCAATGTAAAAATTACCTGGAGGTGATCTTAATCAGTAAGGACGATATGCGTGTTAATGAGGAAATCAGGGTTCGTGAAATTCGTTTGGTCAGTGAAACCGGCGAGCAATTGGGGATCATGGCGCCGAAGGACGCTATGAAAATCGCTTTGTCAAAAGGCCTGGATCTGGTAGAAGTGGCGCCCGGCGCAAAGCCGCCTGTCTGCCGTATCATGGATGTCGGCAGACACAAATATGAGCAAAGCAAACGAGAACGCGAAGCCAGAAAGAAGCAGCATGTCATCAATGTCAAAGAGGTAAAACTGCGGCCCAATATCGAGGAGCACGACTTTGAGGTCAAAGCCAAGAACGCCCTGCGTTTTTTGGAGGAAGGCGACAAGGTCAAGGTGACGATTATGTTTCGGGGCAGGGAATTGTCTCATCCGGAATTGGGCAGAGGGCTGCTTAAACGCATGGCGGAATATCTGAAAGATCATGCCAGTGTGGAACGGGACGCCAAACTGGAAGGCAAAAATATGACTATGTTTTTGAATCCCAAACAGAGCCAATAGAGAGGAGATACTGTCGTCATGCCAAAAATGAAAACCCACCGGGGCGCCGCTAAACGGTTCAACGTCACGGGTTCGGGGAAAGTGAAACGGAACCACGCTTTTAAGAGTCATATCCTGACCAAAAAGACCCAGAAGAGGAAACGAAATCTCAGGAAAGCGGCCATCATGTGCCACGCTGACGCGCAGCGCGTAGTTCAGTTGATTCCTTATAAATAGAAGCAAGGGAGAGATGAAGGATGAGCAGGGTAAAAGGTGGATTTACCACTCACCACAGGCATAAAAAAATCTTAAAGCTGGCCAGGGGATATCGGGGAGCGAAATCAAAGCTGTACCGTCCGGCGCACGAGCAGGTCATGCACTCGCTGCAATACGCTTACGCCCACAGGCGCAAGCGCAAAGGCGATTTTCGCAAATTGTGGATCACCCGGATCAACGCGGCGACCCGCATGAACGGCATGTCATACAGCCGCTTCGTCTGCGGTCTGAAGAAAGCGGGGGTTCAGGTGAACCGTAAGATCCTGGCGGATATGGCCGTCAACGACATGCCCGCCTTCAGCCAGCTGGTCAGCGTCGCCAAAGAAACGCTGACCGAGGCGTAACAAAGGTATCACAGAAGCGTAACAGTTAAAGCCTGTATGAAGCCTGTGCGCGGCAAATAAAAATGAACTACAAATCCGAATCGGGCGGCAGGATGCCGCCCCCACGGTATCGCGAACGACGCGTCAGTAGGGGCGGCATTCTGCCGCCCGAAACCGTCCGGAAACGTCAAAAATGGCGCCGTTAACACAACACGGAAACGCGCCCGAATTATTTCCGGGCTTGCATGTTCCCCGTCATTCCGGGCTTGTCCCGGAATCCAAAAATGATAAACCAAGGAACCTGGATTCTGGGACAAGCCCAGAATGACAAAAATATGGCGCCGCGAACGACGCGCCCGTAGGGGCGGCATTCTGCCGCCCGTCTTTGACAGACGCAAATCCCCCAGTTTTATGTCATGTCACGCCCTCCCGGAACATATTCTTTGAGTGAGAAGGGGGACGCGGGGCATGATTTTTGAAGCAATAATACGCTGTATCCATGACCTCATGTGGGGGCTTCCCATGCTGGCGCTGCTATTGGGAACGGGGCTGTTTCTGACCCTGCGGCTGCGGTTTATGCCGCTGACCCACCTGGGGTACGCGCTGAAACTGGCGTATATTCCGCGCCCGGACGCGGACGATCCGGGGGATGTCAGTCAGTTTCAGGCTTTGATGACGTCGCTTGCGGCGACCATCGGCACCGGCAACATCGTGGGCGTGGCCACAGCGGTGGCGCTGGGCGGGCCGGGCTCGATTTTTTGGATGTGGATCGCGGCTTTGGCGGGCATGGCCACAAAGTACGCCGAGGCCGCGCTGGCCGTTCGGTACCGGATCGTGGGCCCGGACGGACAAATGGCCGGGGGGCCTATGTACTACATTGAGAGAGGGCTGGGCATCAAGCCGCTGGCCGTGTGTTCCGCGTTCTTCACCATCATGGCCAGCTTTGGCATCGGCTCCATGGTTCAAAGCAATTCGGCGGCTCTTTCGCTGGAACTCAGCTTCCAGATACCGCCTTGGCAAACCGGCCTGGTTCTGATGGCGCTGACAGGCGTGGTAGTGATGAAGGGCATCCGGGGCATCGCGCGGGCGGCCGCTTTTTTGGTGCCGTTTATGGCGATTTTGTATGTCGCGGCGAGTGTGACGGTCGTCGCGCTCAATATGGCCAGCGTGCCCGGAGCGCTTATGAGTATTGTGGTCTCGGCGTTCAGCGGCCCCGAGAAAGCCGCGGCGGGCTTTGGCGGGATAGCGCTGAACGAAGCGATGCGTTACGGCCTGTCCAGAGGGATTTTTTCCAATGAGGCGGGATTGGGCAGCTCGCCCATCGCCGACGCCGCGGCGAGGACAGATCATCCCGGCAGGCAGGCGCTGATTTCCATGACGGGGACGTTCGTGGATACCTTGGTCATTTGCACGATGACCGGCCTGGTTCTGACCATCGCCCGGATGAAGGGGATCATCGGATTTACCGAAGCCTCCGGCGTACTGCTGGCAAAAGCCGCGTTCAGCGTTTGCCTGCCAGGCGGGCGCGGGGGCTGGATCGTGCCGTTTTGCATGGTGCTTTTTGGGTATTCCACCGTTCTGAGCTGGATTTATTACGGCGAAAAATCCGTCGCTTATTTGTTCGGCGACAGGTGGATCAACGGGTATCGCGCCGTTTACGTGCTGTTTTTGGGCGTGGGGGCAGTCGTTGAATTGGACCTGGTCTGGATGCTGTCGGATATTTTTAACGGATTTATGGCGATTCCGAATTTGATCGCGCTGATATTGCTAAATAAAGCAGTGACGCGGGAGAGCGACGATTA
>JAISDM010000114.1 GCA_031264885.1 Peptococcaceae bacterium
AGCCGCAGCCATATAATCCAAACCCAATCCAGAAGCCGCAGCCGTTTGTGCCAATTGATCCGAATCCGGACTTTGGCGACAAGTTGATTCGGTCGGATGGTGATGAAGAAGAAAGTACGTTGCTTGGCGATCTGCTGAAAGATCCGGGATCACCTGGTTCGGGGGAAGGAAACGGCGATGAAGAAACGCTGCTGGGTCAGCTGATAAAAGAGCAAGAACCGGAAACGCCTCCGGCAAATTCATCCACAGGGCATTATCCTGTTCCCGGCAGGCAAGGAGAACGTGACGTTGACGAGGAATTCTATCGCTCGACAGTCACAACTGATAAAACGTTTAAGAGATATAAAAACGCAAACGGTGAAATTGTTAGCGGGCAGATTCACGCCGGATACGATATCTGCGGGAACCTCGACGAACCTATTATATCGCCGATGGAAGGGAAAGTTATTATAAACGACGACTTAACCGCATATGGGAACCGTATCATGGTCGAATATTTAGTGAACGGGAAATATTATTATGTTACGTATGCTCATTTAAATGGTGAATCTGGATATGGCGTTGGAGCGACGATAGCCGCCGGAGCACAGCTTGGTTTAATGGGGAGTACCGGTACTGGGTCTGGCGGGACTATACACCTGCATCTGGACGTCAGATGCGCGAATGATCCGTCAACTCCGCTTTCAGCTGGCGATGCGAGACCTTCAACTGGCAAATACCATTTTGTGAATCCCAACGAGTTTTTCAACGCGATCAATATTTCATTATAGACGAGGTATCGCTATGGGTTTGGTTCTGACGGTACATTTCAGGCGCGGTTTTTATGAATATTTTACACCGGGGGCGGATAACCGCGCCTTTATTGAGGAAATCCCCGGATCGGACGTCTATATGTCCCTGGAGGTCTGGAACGGCGTATGGTGGATCCGCGAGAATCCGGCCGTCCGGTTTGTGAACAGCGACCGCGGGGACGACGGTTCCCGCAGGCGCGCGGGATCGGACGGCGCCGGGAACGGGCGGATCCGGCTGTCGGATGGGCTGAGAATCGCCTGCCTGAGCCGCGTATCCGGAGAGAAATTCACCATTGTGATCGCCGATACAGGGGTAAATTACACAAGATTTGAAAAATACGCGCTGAACCCGAGCCGGATCACCATTGGGCGCGAGGCGGACAATATGATCTGCTTCAGCGCGCAGAACCTGGTATCCAGCCATCACGCGGTCATTGAAACCGGTCAGAACGGGGTATGCGCCGTAACGGACACCAGCAGCAACGGCGTCTTTGTGAACGGCAGGCGCGTCAACACCCGCCGGCAATTGGAGTTTGGCGATACTATCGGCATCTTCGGCCTGAAAATTGTCTACCTGGGAGACTGTATCGCCGTCAATCAGCCGGCGGAAGACATGCGGATCCACGGACTGATTCCGCAGACGGCCGCCGCTCCGGGCGGAGCGGATACGCCTGTGGAACCGGGCGGTTCGCGGGAAGAATATTACCAGCGTTCTCCCCGGCTGGTGGAGCGGTTGGATACCGAACCGATCGAGATCGACGCGCCCCCCAACGCTCCCCGGGGACGCCGGCAGCCGCTGCTATTCACCATCGGCCCGGCTCTGACCATGGTGATTCCCATGGCGACGGGCTTGCTGTTTACCATGTGGAGCAGCCAGCGGCAGAACACCCTGACCAGCCCGTTTATGTTCATGGGCATCATCACCTCTGTGACCGCCGCCGTTATCGGCGTATTCTGGGCGCTGATGAATCACCGTTACGCGCGGAAGACGGAAGCCGAGGAGGAAGCGCGGCGCAGCGAACTGTTCCAGAAATACCTGAACCGGATCCGGCGGATTCTGGACGGCAAGCACGCCGTCAACAAGGCGATCCTTGACAAGCTGTATCCCAGCGTTCAGGATTATTTGAGTTTTGTCCGGGAAAAAAGCCTGCGCCTCTGGGAACGCAATGTCAATCATCAGGATTTCTTGCATGTGCGGCTGGGCATCGGCGGCATACCCGCGCCGAATCCCGTTCAGGCGCCCAAAGAGAAGTTCTCCATGGTAGACGACGCCCTGGCGGACGAACCGCGCAATATCCGGGACGAATACAGCCGTCTGCAAAATGTGCCCATCACCTTGTCGCTGACAGCGCACCCGCTGGTGGGCGTGATCGGCCAAACCTGGGAGAACTGCGCCAATATCGCCCGGATCATAGCGGCGCAGATCGCGGCTTATCACGCGTACAGCGATGTGAAGACGGTATTCCTGTACCATCGCGGGCAAGAGGCGGATTTCGCCTTCGCCCGCTGGCTGCCCCACGCCTGGAGCGAGGATCATGGACTGCGCATGATCGCCTGTGACAAAAATGGCGCCGGCGAGGTGTTGTTTCAACTGTCCGCCGCGCTGCGGACCCGGCTGGAGGACGATGCCGTCGGCGGGGATCGGAGCCAGGATAAATCCAGGGCTATTCCCCATTATGTGGTTTTTATCTCAGACCCGTCGCTGGTGGAAGGCGAAGCGATGAGCAAGTATCTGTACGCGCCCTCGGAATCCATGGGCATGAGCGTTGTTTTGCTTTATGGCGCCATCGGGCGGCTGCCCAACAACTGTACTGTTTTGATCCGGCATGACGCGGATTACAGCGGCTACTTCAGTCTGGACGGCGCTTTTGAGAATTTCGAGAACGTGGCCTTTGATCAGGTGTTCCCGGGCCAACTGGAAGCCTTCGCCCGGAGCCTTTCGGGAATCCATGTCCGGGAAGCTCAGTCCGCCGGCGCGATTCCCGCCATGCTGACATTTCTGGATATGTACAAAGCAAAGAGTACGGACGCGCTGGACATATACCGGAACTGGCTCGAAAACCGCACCTATGAAAGCATGAAAGCGGTCGTCGGTTACAAAAGCGCCGATACGCCGCTGTACCTGGATCTGCACGAAAAATACCACGGGCCCCACGGGCTGGTGGCGGGCACCACCGGCTCCGGCAAGTCGGAAACCCTGCAAACCTACATTCTGTCTTTATCCGTCAGTTATCATCCCCACGAGGTATCCTTCATTTTGATTGACTACAAGGGCGGCGGCATGGCCCGAAGCTTTGACGGGCTGCCCCATGTGGCGGGGATCATCACGAATCTGGGCGGCAATCAGACGAACCGCGCGCTGACGTCCATCAACAGCGAAATCAAGCGCCGTCAGGCGGTCTTCAACGAATACGAAATTAAGCATATCGACGAATATATCGAACTGTTCCGGGCAAAAGCGGCGGGCGCGCCCATGCCGCATTTGCTGATCATCGCGGATGAATTCGCCGAACTCAAGAAAGAGCAGCCGGACTTCGTCCGGGAACTGGTGAGCGCGTCCCGGGTGGGACGCAGCTTAGGCGTCCATTTGATTCTGGCCACGCAGAAACCCAGCGGTGTGGTGGACGACGAAATCTGGTCCAACGCGAAGTTCCGGCTTTGCCTGCGTGTACAGGACAAGCAGGATTCCAACGAGATGATCCGCCGCCCGGACGCGGCTTACATTACCAACGTCGGGCGGGGATACTTCCAGGTGGGCAACGACGAGATATTCGAGACGTTTCAGTCCGGCTGGAGCGGCGCGGATTATGACCCGGAAGCGTCCCGGGAGGAACGCGGGCGGGGAGAGGCCCGGATCATCAACCTGTGGGGCAAGCCGCAAACGGTAGGCGCGGTCAAGAGAAGGCGCGAAACGGATCAGAAGAATCCGTCGCAATTGGCGGCAGTGGTCCATTATGTGGCCGCGGTCGCCGCCGAACACCACATTCAAGCCGTCGGCAACATTTGGCTCCCGCCGCTGCCGGAGCGGGTCGCGCTTTCGGACTTGCCCGAGCCGGCTCCGCCGCTGCCGGGGGAACTGCGCGCTGTTTTTGGCTTGGCCGACGATCCGGCGGGGCAGCGGCAGTTCACCGGCTGTGTGGATTTGATCACGGAAGGGCACATACTCATCGCCGCTTCGGGGGGCGGCGGCAAGACCACGCTGCTGCAGACCTGTCTGTACTCCCTGACGGAAACGTATACCCCGGACCGGCTGAATCTCTATATCGCCGATTTTGGCGGGCGTACCTTGGGGGTTTTCGCGGCGCTGCCCCATGTGGGCGGGATCGCTTATGACAGCGACGCGGACAAAATAGATAAGCTAATCGCCATGATTTTGCGGGAAATAGCCCGGCGGAAGCTGGTTTTTTCCGAGAAGGGCGCCGGCGCGTTTAAGGAATACGCGCGGCTTTATGACGATACGCCGGCGATTGTATTCGCCAT
>JAISDM010000117.1 GCA_031264885.1 Peptococcaceae bacterium
TACTACAACTGCGGCTTATAGTTAGGCATAATTTTGCGAAACGCGCCTGACAGTACCTCAGCAGATATGAGCGGGGCTGATCGGGCTCGAATTTCCGGACGGTCCCGGGCGGCAGAATGCCGCCCCCGCGGCGCCGTGAATGACGCGAATGTGCAGGGGCGGCAAGTGAAGCCGGTTCCTGGGCCGATCATATGGCTCGGCGAATGACGCATATGTAGGGGCGGCATCCTGCCGCCCGCGCCGCCCGCCCGCCTTTACTGCCCGACAGGGGGCTTGAAATAGCTTTGGGGCGGAGAATCCGGTCCGCCGATGCGAAAAATCTCTCCCGTCTCCTTGCGCTTGAAAAAAATCCTCTGGTTAATCGGATAATGCAGCTTGATCGCCCCATTCCCGCAAGCCTCGACGCAGCAGCCGCAGAACCAGCATTCATCCGGATAAATGACGATGGGCGGCTTGCCTTTCTCCGGATTCGGCATGACCGTCTGCGTGCGGCACTGCCCCGCGCACCGGTTACAACCGACGCATTTGTCCGGGTCAATGGACACCGACTGGCACGGCGCTATTGGATTGGGAACCAGGTAGGCTTTATTCATAATACTTGACCTCCTTTTTCAAGCGCTCTGCACTTCTCGTAATTCTCAAGATATGTGGCGGCATAAGGCGGCTTCAGCCACCACTTGTCCTCTTTATATGTGGTGATGAGTTCCCCGTCCACAAGCTTGCCGAACATACATTTATCCTGGCCGGCGCCCTCTTCAGCCGCCTTGAAATTCGCCAGGCAGAGGTACAGATAAACCTCAGCGACGGTTATTCTGCTCTCGCACTCAAGCACACGCGCCAATTCATGAGGGTTGCGCGCGTAAGTCATCCGCATCTCATGTTTCTTAATGCTGTCAAGCCACATAAGGCCGTGCTGACATAGAACAGGGGTTCGGAAGTCGCCGCAGTCCTGCTGCATGACACGGGCCATTCCCATCCAGAGTTCCTTCCAGCCGACACAAGCCTCCGGGTCGTTCATCCGCCCGACAGGGGCGTAAACGCGTTCCTTTTCGGCGGCGATCTGCGCTTCGCTGATCCGGCCTTGTTCGGCTTTCATCGCAAATTCGGCCGCCCTGTTGCCGGCATACGCTCCGGACGAACCCGCGCCGGCGCCTCCCGTGCCGGCTTCGGCCCCGGAAGCGAACAAGCCTTCCACATTGCTCATTTGGTTCCAGTCGGTCGCGATGCCTCTCAGGGTATCGGCCTTCCAAAATTTATTATTATTCGGTTCGCCCTGGAACCAGTCCTTTCTGCGGTTCCCATAGACTTCGGGGTTCATCACGGGACATTGGAGCATGTCCTTGTCCGGGTTAAAGCCCGCTTTGTTGAAATAATCGTAAATGCTTATACGGGTTTTTCCCTCGTTCCCGACCATGAGACCCCAGATAGCGCGGCGCTCATCCTCAGGCAGCGCGGAAAGATCCGCCCACAGGGGGAGTTCATATTCGCCGCTTTTGACGCGCTCGGGATCAATGTACGGAGAGGGGCGGGTATGCCCCATGTAGGGCTGGCCTTCCGCCGGAAGGGTCCGGTCTTTCATAGCGGAGATCGGATTGCCGTATACATCGGTCCAGGGGATCTCCTTGCCCTTGTTATCCACCAGGGTGCATGGGTGCCAGGTGTTGTCCGAGTTGCCTATCCCGTACCAAGGCCACCCAAAAGGCCCCGTATATACCTTTTGCCCGAATTGTTCCTCACTGAGGAATTCCACTCCGGCCTTCCAGGCCATCGCGATTCCGTCGCCCGTATTTCTCGGGTCGCTGCGATACCCGTTCCCGAACATCTCCGAGTTGAACGTCCATGTACCGGTTCCCTGCATAGAAACGCCGGCGGTATTCATGATGACGCTTTTCGCGCTGAATACGTAAAACTCCCCCGTCTCTTCATTCAAGCCGGTCGCGCCCACGACCCGGGCGCCCTGTTTTCCGTCCTCCGTCAGAAGCTGGGTGATCATAACCCGCTCAAAGAGCGTCACATTCTTCTCTTTGGCAAGCCCGTCCCTCATATGCTTCTTTATATGGGCGCCGCCCCGGAGCCTGATGGTATCTTTGGTTTTGTAATCATAGGCGTACATGATTTTCGTCTCACTGTCGCGGAACGGGGCGCCGGCAAATTCGCCGTCCTCATCCCGGAATTTGAGCCCGAGCCTTTCCAGCTCCAAAAGGTTATCCCAAGACCCCTTCATCTGGATATACGACCTGTGATCGCCGCTTCTGCCGTCAAATGATCCTTGAGGCGGCAATACCATATATTCCTCAGGCGTTACGGCGCAGTCCGGATTGGAATGGCAGCCGAGATAGTGATCCAGACCGGCGCCTCCGCTGCCGCTGATACCGATGGGCGCCTTATCAACGACCGCTACCTTTACGCCTCTCCTGGCGGCCATCAAGCCTGCCATGGACCCGGCGACGCCGGCGCCGATGACGAGCACATCCGTTTCAATCCTGTTCTCTGTATCGTATTTAACCGGGAACGGCCATTCGGGGGGAATGCTGCCGTAATTTATCTGGTCTGCCAAGGTATCCGCCTTCTTTCATTTTTTATATACAACTTTTATATACAACTATATACAACTTACGGTTCAGGCCATCCGCGGCGCCTCCGTCAGTGCGTCTTATACCAATCCCTGACATAATCATAATAAAACCTCTTGACCGTCTCGCGGTTTTCGTTAGCGACCGGATCATCCATCGGGCCGCTCATCATCGCCGAGAACGTGAACCCGCCGCCCGGCGCGAAGGTATCCGTGTACTCGGCAAGCGCGTCCCTTAATGCCTTTTCGTCCGCTTTCTTCCCCATCCAGGCTTGTCCGTCCCAGCAGCCGGAGAGCGCGAGCCGGCTGCCGTACTTTTTCTTGATGCCCGCGCAGTCGTTCGTGATCTGCGCCGGATTCCACGCGGAGACGCCGATTTCGAGCCAGTCGTCGATAAACTGCTCGGACTTGCCGCAGTCGTGGCGGTCTATGACACATCCCGCGTCGAGAACGATCCCGGCGTGCAGCTTGTGAAACGGCTTAAAGAACTCACGGTACATCTCCAGCGAGAAGAACGGGGCCCGGAACGCCGCGTCGTCGTCCATGAGTACGTATATCTCCGGTTTCAAGTAATAAAGCTGTTTCTTCAAGACCATGGTGTAAAATTTCGAGATATGCTCCAGAAGCTCTTTGACCGTCTCGGGTTCTTCATACATGGCGACCAGCGCGCCCTCAAAGCCCATAAGGCTCACAAGCGTAAGGAAATAATCGCCGCCGTCGATGCTGACGCACTTGTTCTCGCGGTCGAGACCGTCGTTGATCTTTTTATAGTACCCTTCCCAGTCGCGGCCGGTCACGTCGCGGATCTTCAGCTGGTCACGCCATTTCGTGATATCGTCGATGATGATCTGGTTCGGCGCGGGCATCGCGCCGTTGTTAAAATCCGGGCTCCCCACATATGTAACGCCGAGACTAGTCACAAACGGGCCGTCCGGCACAGCCTGCGGCGTCAGCAATTCCTCCCGGACCGGCGCCTGATGCGGTTCAATATACGATGGCACAAATTCGGGAATCTCACCGCGCAGCATACGAAGATAGTTTTCTTTTGGCGTCACTTTTTATTCCCCCTCTGATGACGATCGTCACCCGTCGCGTTCTTTATCGTATTTCTCCCTGGAATAGCAATAAGACTCATAACATATATCCCACATCGTTTCGGAATCCGGCGGCGAGTCAAATAATAAATAAAGCCCGCCCCGGCGGCCGTACAGGTCGATGGTCCGCCGCGCTTTCTCCAGCCGTACTTCTTTGGGAATGCCGGCGTCCTCCGGCTCAACCCCCTCGATATGACAGCAAAAACCGATTTTGTCGCCATACTTCTCTTTCAGCGCAGGCATATCGTTCGCGCGGCGCTGAATCTGGAGTATGTCGGCGCCCAAGTCTATCATATATGGGACAAACCGTTCGATCTTTCCGCAGGAATGCAGCTCAAAACAGATGTCTCCGGAAGCTTTGACATGGTCGATCAGTCTTTTCGTCGGCTCATAGACCATCGCCTCGAAATAGCTCTCGGAAAAAAAAGTACTCCGTTCATTGCCCCAATCATCATTATAACCTATTACATTCACAGTTGGGTAATATTTTTTTATCCAATCGTATCTTTCGATCAGATTATCGATGAAAGCCTCAAAGAATTCTTTGACCGCTTCCTGTTCCAATGCCATAGCGACCATGGCGTCCTCGTAACCGCCCATCACAGATACCAAGACTTGGGTGCAGCCGGCTCCGATGTTTATTGAAAGAACCTTATCGGGATTCCTGCGGTTATTCATGAACGCTTCCGCGGGAGCTTTCCAGTCGTTGTTTTTCCAATCGGGAAATTTGACCCCTTTTTCCCAGTTGGTGATATCGTCCAAAAGCTGGGTGCCTGGCTTGAGCATCGAACCGCCGGCCTCTGGGACATACACCCACTGACATCCCCAGTCGTCGGTATATTCAACCCTTTCCTCGCCAAACACCGGATAAGTGGCGTTCCTTCCTATGATCCTGAGCGAATCAAAATCGGTGATGGACATAGGCGCCCACACGGGTGTCTTACGTTTCCAGGAAAGTTTGAAATTTTCCACAGGCGTGATGGGGTAGTCGATGAGGGGTATGTCATAATCCAGCGCGGAAAACGGCCCTCTTTTGGTCTCGTATGGCACGCCTTCCGCCTTAAAGGGTATCCTTGAATATCTCATGATCCATCTCCTTTAACTAGTCCTAAGCTGTGACGACGACCTCGTCCCCAACGATCTCAAACTTAGTGCCGAAAGGCGCGGAGAGTTTGCGAACCATATCAAGGATGAAAACACCGGCTTCCGAGCCGGGAGACACCGCGGCGACGTCGTTGCTTTCGTCCTCTCTGCGCACCGGTACGAAACTGGTCTTTGTCACTGATCCGTTTTCCAGAGTTATATAAGCCATAATGCCTTCCTTAAGAATATCACGCACAAACCACCAATCAAAAGCGAAATTACCCATGCTATAGAATATTGGTTTCTCTTTATATAGTTCGACTGCCTGGGGACAGTGGGGATGGTGGCCCATAACGGCATCCGCGCCGGCGTCAATCGCCGAATGCGCAAGTTCGATCTGATAATCCTGTACATTCTCCGCGTTAGATACACCCCAGTGGCAGGACATAACGACGTAATCAACCCGCGGACGAAGTTTCATGATGTCCTCCAGCATAAGCGCTTTTTCCTTTTCGTCCAGCCACGTCTTGACGACAGGCATGGCGCCAGGCATCTCTTCCGAACGCCAGCTTGGAATAATACTCATCCTCGCTTTCACTGTCGCCGCCCCCGGTCTCTTAGCAAGGGCGGGTACAAATTGCGAGTAGAACACACTGGTATAACTTAGAAAACCGATTTTAGCGCCATTTTTCTCAATAATCGCCGGCTTGCGCGCCTCTGTGATGTTTATACCGATCCCCGCATGAGGTATGCCTAATTGATCAAGCTCCTGAACCGTGCGCGCGATGCTGTCAGTGCTGCCGCAGACATTTGACGCGGCGCCGACAGCGTCAAATCCGGCGGTTTTCCATGCCTCGGCATTGACCGGCTTCGAGTGAAGCCAACCTCTTTTATACGGAAGATCCGGAATATCGTCATTGTCGGACGGATGATCAGACAATGTCGTCTCCATATGCCCGAACAAGACATCCGTCCGGTCTAATAAGGGCTGTACTTTAATAAAAGCCGTCTCAGGCTTGGAACGGTTGACATTGGTTTCGCCGACAAGGCCCAAAAGGATTTTTGACATGGAGTTAACCTCCTCATTTAAGTGCCGTTTTACAGGCTGAATTTAAACGCCGACACGTATTCCGAATCAAATTCCAGCCCCATGCCCGGCGCTTCCGGTATCTCGTAGAAGCCGCCGGCAATAGGCGGCTGATTCGTAATGATTGGTTTGCTCAAATTCTCCGGAAAAACTTCCAGGTAAAGTCCATTCGGCGCGGCGCTCAAAATATGAGCGGAGAACTGTGGATAGAAATGGGGCGCCAGTTTGACGTTCCACGCCTGAGCTATGGCCGCTGCCTTCATCATCTCGGTCACGCCGCCTACCCGCGTGATATCGAATTGAAGTACATCCACCGCTTCCGCGATGACCATATCCCGGCAGCCATACTTCGTATACTCGTTTTCTCCTGACGCGACAGGAATCAGTCCTGTGTCGCGTATCCGGCGCAAGCCGGCGATGTCGTCGGCATGTGTAGGCTCCTCAAACAGACTGATATCCATATCGGCGGCGGCCTTAGCGAACCGGACGGCCGTCGCCGCGTCATATACCCCGTTAGCGTCAACGATGATCTCAATCCCTCTGCCGACAGCGTCGCGAACCTTCTTCACCCGGCGAACATCCGCCGCTATATTTCTCCCATTGTCATAGCCTATTTTAATTTTAAGCGTTTTTATGCCCTCACGCACATATTCCAGTGATTTCTCCACAACCTCGTCCTCAGGCATGGACAAAAATCCCACGCTGGCATAGACGGGAATCAGCCGGTCCGCGCCGCCAAGGAGCCTATAAACAGGCAGTCCCAACAGCTTGCCGCGCAAATCCCATACCGCGATATCAATGGCGCTCATGGCAATCAGCGCCACCCCTTTCCTCCCGGACGGCCGGATAAGCTGGAACATTCGGCTCCATATTTCCTCATTCGCGAGCGGGTCACTTCCGATGACCGCCTCTCTGAATCTTCTCAGAATAAATTCGGCGATGGGACTGCCGTCAGCCATTCCCCACCCTTCAAGCCCGCTCTCCGTTATGAGACGCACAACGGTATTACCGGTCCACTCCATTTTGAGATTCGCGTCAAACATCGGCGTCTCCAACCGCCGCCGAACCGCAAAAACCTCGACATCCTTAATTAAATCAGGCATGTTATTATCCTTTCTTTTCCCAATCCACATAAGCAAAGTTCAGCAGCCCGTCAGGCCAATAATCAATACCGGTAATGCCGCGGTTTTGCGCTTGAGTCATACTTTTCCATATAAGTACAATGGTCGGCGCCTTCTCTTCGAATATTATCCGGTTGGCCTGTTTGGCCAGTTCCTCGCGCCGGTCCGCGTCCATACCGTTTGCTCCCATCGTATCCCTGATGATACCATATAGTTCTTCGTTCACATAATCATGCTTATTATAGTTTAACATCATCCGCTCCAAATTGCGGAAAGGACGGTCGCTTTGTGACATGCTCAACAGATATATGTCATATCTGCCGTCATTTTGCCTTTCGGTGAAAACGGCTAATTCCTCCTTGGTAAAAGAAAAATTAAACCCGATGGCATTCGCCATATCCACTACAGCCAGCGCTACGTCATCCGCCTGTATCGTGGTGTTATTGATCATTATTTCGATGGGACGGCCGTCATATGCAGATTCCGTCAACAGTTGCCGGGCCCTTTCGGGATCATATTCGGGATGTCCAAGGGTGTCGTCATAACCGACCATAATCTTATGGAAGTAACCGACGGGAATCGTCGCTCCGGTTCCTCCAAAAATCGTATCGACAATCGCTTGCCGGTCGAGAGCGAGATCAAACGCCTTCCTGGTTTTTTCATCATTCCATACACTGCCTTCCTTAAAGGAAAGCGCCAATTGATACGCTACGTCCGCTTCATATTCAAAGAGTTCAATCTTGTCTTCAGTGCCGTTATATAACGGCACTAAGTCCATACTGATACCCCCGTTGGTGGCGTACATGTCCAGGGTACCTGAGAGATGCGCCGCTATAGCGGATGAATCTTCCGATATATATTGGAGAACCACCTCATCAAAATAGGGATCATATTCGGCTTTATTCCAATAGTCCGGATTCTTGTGGAACCGGGAATTTTGGCCGTCAACCCACTCATCCAATACCCAAGGACCCGTTCCGTAACAATACTGATCGTGGAAATAACTGTCGCCCAACTCTTCATACGTTTCTTTGGAAATGATATAAAGAGAGTTAAAAGCGTTGTTGGCGTCAGGATTGGGTTCTGAGAATATGATTTTTACCGTGTACTCGTCGACACGCTCCGCAGCCATCATCGTCGGCGCGTACATACCTGTATAGTAAAGGTCTTTATTATTTACTACACGCTCTACCGTAAAAACAACGTCATCGGCGTCAAAAGCATCGCCGTTATGAAAAGAAACGCCTTTACGCAGGTTAAATGTCCATGTTGTGCCATCTTCAGAGACATCCCAGTTTTCGGCGAGCCTTGGCATATATTTACCCGCGTGATCCGAATATATCAAATTTTCAAAAGTAAACATAGCGTGAATCGTACTGCTCCAGTTTCTGAGATCGTGGGGATCCATAGTGGTGGGCCTGTAATTGCAGCCGATATTGACTGTTCGGCTTCTTTCCGCACCGTTGCCTCCCGGTTCGCCGGCGGTTCCCGCGCTGCCGTTCCCGCCGCAGCCGGCCAGTACTATCAGCATAAAAAGAACACTAATCAATGCAGCCATCCGTTTTATCATAATTAATGTGATCGCTCCCTTTCTTCATTCTATAAAACCATAATTTCTGCTATTTTTCTTACCATAACTATAAAAAACTCAGTCTTGCCGGATTTATCCATCTTATCGGACAGTAAAAATCCCGCTGGATTGCACGATCATCGGGTATTTTTCACATTCTTCCGGGATAATGTCAATTCCAAGCCCCGGCGTATCCGGCACAATAATACAGCCGTCTTCAATCTCCAATTTCTCCGTAGAAATCTCATTGCGATACGGCACATCATTCATCATTTCAAGGAATTCGAAATTCGGCATCGTCGAGCAAATATGAAGGTACGCCGCCGTCGCGACAGGTCCGCTGGGATTGTGCGGAGCGATCTGAATATTCTGCACTTCCGCCATGATCCCGATTTTCTTAAGTTCATTCATACCGCCGCAGTGCAGCATATCCGGCTGCACATAATCGGCGCCGTTTTTACTGATAAGCTGCCTGAACATCGTTTTCCCGAACAGGCGCTCTCCCGCCGCTACAGGCACAGGACTGCGCTTATGAAATTCCACAATATCCTCCGGAATATCCGGTAAAACAGGTTCTTCCATGAAGTACGGCTTGAACGGCGCAAGTTCTTTTGCTATCTGCAAAGCCGTATGCATGTTGAATCGCCCGTGCGCCTCAATCAGCAAACCAATTTTTGGACCGACTGCTTCCCGTACTGCCGCCATCGTATTGACCACATGATCCAGAGTCTCGTGAGTGATCGTCAGATAACTGCTTCCGAAAGGATCCCATTTCAGAGCCTTCGCACCTTTTTCAACAGCTTCTTTGGCTTTCTGCGCATATTCGGCGGGCGTTTTCGCGTCTCTGCACCACCCATTGACATAAATTCTGATCCTATCGTGAACCTTTCCGCCAAACAGTTGATAAGCCGGCATATTATACTTTTTTCCCGTGATATCGACGCAGGCCGTTTCGAGGGCCGCGATAGCCGAAAGTGTGCATGGATCCGTATGCCAGTACGACTTGCGGAAACAATCAAAGAAAAACCACTCGATCCTTTCGGGATCCTTGCCGACGACGTGGGGTCTTATATCCTCAAAAGCGCCAAACGCCGCGTTCACCTTCCATTCAATCGTCGCTTCTCCAACGCCGTAAAGGCCCTCGTCGGTAAATACCTTGACAAAAATCAGGTTGCGTAACGGAGTATTGATTACATAGGTCTTAAAATCGGTTATTTTCATGTCTTTCTCCTGTCCTAATGATAGCGCTCACCTAATTTCTAAATCTTAATTTAATAAGCAGTTTTTGCTTTTTCACGGGATTCGGCGGCATATTTACAAAATACATAATGGCCGGGCTCCACCTCGACAAAATCCTGATTCTCGTTGAAACATTCCTCCCGCGCCATCCAGCAGCGGGGCGCGAAACGGCAGCCCGGCTTCGGATTCATCGGGCTGGGCACATCGCCCTTGAGGACGATTCGGGAGACCCTGGACGCGGCGTCGACACGCGGTATCGCCGAAAGCAGCGCGATGGAATACGGATGCATGGCATTCGCGAAGATTACATCCGTATCGGCTGTTTCAACAATCTGCCCCAGGTACATAATCGCTATGTTGTTGGATATATGCCGCACCACGCTCAGGTCGTGGGAGATAAACAAGTAGGACAGTCCGAGTCTCTGCTGCAGATCCATCAGCATATTGATAATCCGGGCTTGTACGGAAACGTCCAGGGAAGACACCGGCTCGTCGCAAACGATAAAATCCGCGTCCAGGGATAACGCCCGCGCTATCCCCACAACCTGC
Organism: Peptococcaceae bacterium; assembly: GCA_031264885.1. Taxonomy (GTDB): domain Bacteria; phylum Bacillota; class Peptococcia; order DRI-13; family UBA5745; genus JAISDM01. The sequence goes on from JAISDM010000117.1 coordinate 10,316, forward strand.
CGCATCCCGCCGTCCAGTTCATGAGGGAACCGGTTGAGCAGATTATGCGGCAATTCAACAAGGTCGCATATCTTATGAACCGCTTCCAAAATCTTTTCTTTACTGCCGTATTTGTGAATAACATAGGCTTCACTGAGAATGCTTCCGACCGTCTTGCGCGGATTCAGTGAAGAGTAAGGATCCTGAAAGATGATTTGCATTTTCTTGCAGAGTTCAAGTTTGTCGGGCCATTCAGTAAAAATATCTTTTCCACGATAAAGGAGATTCCCTCCTGTTTTTGGATGAAGCCGCATGACGACATTTCCGATCGTACTTTTACCGCAGCCGCTCTCCCCTACCAAGCCAAGCGTCTCGCCCGGATACACCTTAAAGCTGACGTCGTCCACCGCATGGAGCATGCCTTTGCGGGGAACGGCGAAATATTTCTTTAAATTCCTAGCTTGAACCAAAGGTTCCTTCCCGGTATAATCAGACATCGTCATCCCTCCTCGTACTGAAAGCACGCGACAAAATGACCGTCGCCTATGCGTGTCATAAGCGGTTGTCCGATCTTGCATTCCTCCCGGCAATGCTCACAGCGGGGATGGAAAGCACAGCCGCCCGGAAGATTCTGCGCGTCGGCAATGATGCCTGGTATGGCGGTAAGCCGGTGACGCGGTCCCTCCAGTGACGGCAGCGCGCCCAGCAGTCCTTTTGTATAAGGATGCCGCGGAGAAGCGAACACATCTTTCGACGCGCCGTATTCGATGATTCTCCCGGCGTACATAACGGCGACTTGTTCGCACAACTCCGAGATGATGCCTAAATTATGCGTAATCATCAGTAAGGAGGCCGAGTACTTGCTTTGCAGTTCTTTCATCAACTCAAGCACCTGTGCTTGAATCGTGACATCCAGGGCAGTGGTCGGTTCGTCAGCGATCAGAAGCTGCGGATTGCAGGCAATGGCCGCGGCTATCCCCACGCGCTGGCGCATCCCTCCGCTGAACTGAAAGGGGTAATCCTTGACACGGTAACCCGGAATGCCCACGACCTCAAGAAGCTCGCCGGCACGTTTCATCGCTTGCCTTTTTCTCATTTTCTGATGCACACGCAAAGACATGGCGATATGTTCACCCACGGAGAACACTGGATTGAGCGCCGTAAGCGGGTTTTGGAATACCATGGATACTTTTCCGCCCCGCAAGTTTCGCAATTCCGCCTGCTGCATCTTTTGAACGTCTTTTCCGTCAAACTCAATATTGCCTTCATGAATGAACCCGATATCCGGCGGCAAAAGATCCAATATAGAGAGTGCCGTCGTCGTTTTCCCCGCGCCCGTTTCTCCGACTAAGCCCAGGGATTCACCCTTATGTATGACCAGATCCAGCCCGTTTAGAGCTTTGACAACCGCCCTCTCCGTACGGTACTCCGCGCGCAAGTTCGTAATGCGCAAAAGGGCTTCCTCATCAAGCAGCGCCTTCCACTCAGGCGCCGCTTTGTTTTTTGCTGATTCCACAGTTGTTTCTATACTCATTTCGCTGCTCCTGTTCCTCCGCTTCTTATATCTTCCGTTTCGTATCCAGAATATCCCTTGTCCCGTCCCCCAGGAAATTAAAAGAAAGTACCGCGATCATCAAAACAATGCCCGGCGCGATGATCAGCCAGGGCTGCGTCGTAAGGTATGACCGTCCCGCGGATATCATGTTTCCCCACGACGGAACGGGCGGCTGTATCCCAAGATTCAAATAACTCAGCGCGGCTTCCATGAGAATCGTCATACCGATCCTCTGACTGCCAAGAATGATGATATTTGTCGTGACATTGGGAAAAATCTGCCTGAATATAATATGCGGAAGACCCGCGCCCAACGCCGAAGACGCCATAAT
>JAISDM010000218.1 GCA_031264885.1 Peptococcaceae bacterium
CGTCGGACAAGGCGGAGGAAGGAGGCATACCCGCAGTGGTATGGCGACTGACGACAACGCAGTCCGGCGGCGAAAGGGCAAGTGAAAAATCGCAGATTATTGTTTAACGAGTCCTAAGAAAGGAGGCGTCACATATTGGCAAACCTCGAACAGAAAAAAGCGGAAGTCGAACAGATCAAGGCCCATTTTACCGGCGCGAAATCCGTGATCTTCGCGGATTATCTCGGGCTGACCGTGAAAGAGATGACCGTGCTCCGCGCCCAATTGCGCAAGGCGGCGGTCGTATTGAAGGTATATAAGAATACCTTGGTGAAACGCGCTGTGGCGGACGCGGGCGTGGAAGGCGTCGATCCGTATTTGACCGGGACAAACATGTGGGCGTTCAGCCAGGAAGACCCGGTGGCGGCCGCGAAGGTTCTCCGGGAATTCGCGAGAACCCATCCCAAATTGATTCTCAAGGGCGGCGTGATCGACAACAAGGTCTTTGACGCGGACGGCGCCAAAGCGCTGGCCGATTTGCCTTCCAGAGAAGTGCTGCTGGCGCGGCTGGCCGGAACCATGCAGGCCCCGATTACGGGGCTGGCCATCGTACTCCAGGGCCCGATCCGCAAAATGGGATACGCGCTGGAGGCGCTCAGGAAATCCAAAGAATAAAGGCGGCGTCCCGGGGCTTGACAACGACCCCCTATGCAGGGGCGGCATTCTGCCGCCCGGGACCGTCCGAAAACTATCATATCTTGTCATTCTGGGCTTGTCCCAGAATCCAGGTTCCTTTGTCTGTCATTTTTGGATTCCGGCATAAAGCCGGAATGACGGGATGAGCGCGTTTTCAGACGATCTGGCCCGCCCGTGTGAACATTCGATTATCATTCGATTATTTTCGATTATTAAGGAGGAAACAGATTTATGGCTAAGATTAACGATGTAATTGAGATCGTAAAAGGCTTGACAGTTTTGGAACTTTCAGAGCTGGTGAAGGCTTTCGAAGAGGAATTTGGCGTATCCGCCGCCGCGCCGGTTATGGCGGCGGCCGGCCCGGCGGTCGGCGCCGCGGCCGCTGTGGCCGCGGAAGAGGAACAGACGGAGTTCGACGTCATTCTGAACGCGGCCGGTGAGAAGAAGATCAATGTGATCAAGGTGGTGCGCGAGCTCACCGGACTGGGGCTGAAGGAAGCCAAGGATCTGGTGGACGGCGCGCCGAAACCTGTCAAAGAAAAGGTTTCAAAAGAAGAAGCCGAATCTGTCAGAGCCAAGTTGGAAGAAGCCGGGGCGCAGGTACAAGTCAAATAATGATTGCTGTTCAGAGGGTATCGCGGTAAGGATTCGTTAAATGACAAGATATGATCGTTTCTGGACGGTCCCGGGCGGCAGGATGCCGCCCCTGCGGTATAGGTATCCCCTGTGAACAGTAACAAAAAATGGATTCCGGGACAAGCCCTTCTGTTCCCCGCGTATGCGGGGGTGATCCCTCTATCTGGATTCTAAGAAGGCGGCAGAATGCCGCCCCTGCGGCGCCGCGAATGACGTGTCCCGTAGGGGCGGCATTCTGCCGCCCGCCCGTCTGAGAATGACAAAACTGGAGGAAAATCCATGCAGAGACTGGAAATAAAGCGGCTTTTGGCGGCCGGCCCGGATTATGAAGGCCGGGAAGTGACGGTTTGCGGATGGGTTAAGACCATTCGGAATAATAAGGCGCTGGGATTTATTGAGATGAACGACGGTTCCTGTTTTCAAGGGCTCCAGGTCGTCCTGGAGGAAAGCCGGCTGGAGAATTTCAAGGAAATCCTCAGACAGAACGTGGGAGCGGCGCTGACAGTCAGCGGCAAGGTCGTTCTGACGCCGGAGCGCGGCCAGCCCTTGGAGGTACACGCGCTGCGGATAGAAGTGGAAGGCGCGTCGGCCCCGGATTATCCGCTGCAGAAGAAGCGCCACAGCCTGGAATTCCTTCGGAGCGTCGCTCATCTGCGCGCGCGCACCAATACGCTGAACGCGGTTTTTAGGGTGCGGAGCGTGACGGCTTACGCCATCCATAAGTTCTTTAACGAATCGGGTTTTGTATATGTACACACCCCCATCATCACCGGCAGCGACGCCGAAGGCGCCGGGGAGATGTTCCGGGTGACCACCTTGGACGACAGAGACCCGGCGCGGAATCAGGCCGGCGAAACGGATTATACACAGGATTTTTTTGGCAGGCGCGCGCATCTGACGGTATCCGGCCAATTGCAGGCGGAATGTATGGCGCTGGCCTTTGGGAAGGTCTATACCTTTGGCCCCACCTTCCGGGCCGAAAATTCCAATACGCCCCGCCACGCCGCGGAATTCTGGATGATCGAGCCGGAGATCGCCTTTGCCGGGCTGGAGGACGATATGCGCCTGGCCCAGGATATGCTTCAATACACGCTGCGTTATATATTAGAGGAATGCCCCGATGAGATGCGCTTTTTAAACGATTTTTACGATCCCGGCCTGGTTGATCGGCTGTGGGGGATCGTTCGCTCAGAATTTGCCCGGCTGACCTATACGGAAGCGGTGGCGCTTCTGGAGCCCCGTCAGGATCTCTTTGAATATCCCGTCCGCTGGGGGGCGGATTTACAGACGGAGCATGAACGTTATCTCGCGGAGCAGGTTTTTGGCAAGCCGGTTTTTGTCACCGATTATCCCAAAGAGATCAAAGCTTTTTATATGCGCTTGAATGACGACGGCCAAACCGTGGCGGCGATGGATCTGCTGGCGCCCGGCGTGGGAGAGATCATCGGCGGCAGCCAGCGTGAGGAACGGCTGGATGTGCTGAAAGCCCGGATGAGCGGGATGGGTCTGGCGGAGGAAGGCTACCGCTGGTATCAGGAACTGCGTCAATACGGCGGCGTCCGGCACGCCGGCTTCGGCCTCGGGTTCGAGCGTCTCCTCATGTATGTCACCGGAATCAGCAATATCCGGGATGTGATCCCCTTCCCGAGGGTGACCGGATCCGCTGAATTTTAACAAAAATTCCATTTTAAGATAGCTTGACAGACCTGGATTATTTATGTTAATATATAATACCATGGTTTAATACACCCACAATATGGAAATACTATCCTGTGAATAATTTGCGCAAGGTGAGTTCCTGAACGCAGTTCCTGAACGCCTTGTTTTTTGACCTGACCGCCTGTTGTGTGCTTTTATTGTGAGGGTTTTGTCACGCATAGAGAAGTGTCCGGCTATCGTTATCGCGCGGCGGATCCAAAGTGAGAGGTGATGTGCATGGGGTATTTTATTCAGGCAGGTAAACGAACCCGAAAAAGCTTTGCGCGAATCAAAGAAATTTTGGGAATGCCGAATTTGATTGAAATCCAGCAGAATTCGTATGAATGGTTCCTTAAAGAAGGGCTCAGGGAGATGTTTCGCGATATTTCCCCTATCCAGGACTTTACGGGGAACCTGGTCTTGGAGTTCATCGACTACAGTCTGGGAGAACCCAAGTATCAGGTGGAGGAATGCAAGGAAAGAGACGTGACTTTCGCTGTTCCTCTGCGGGTTAAAGTGCGCCTTATCAATAAGGAAACCGGAGAAGTCAAAGAGCAGGAAGTTTTTATGGGCGATTTTCCTCTGATGACCGATAAAGGCACGTTTATTATCAATGGAGCGGAAAGGGTTATTGTCAGCCAGTTGGTGCGCTCCCCCAGCGTCTATTACGCGGAGGAGATAGACACCAACGGCAAGAAGCTGTTCAGCGCCACCATCATCCCCAACAGGGGCGCGTGGCTGGAACTGGAAACCGATTCCAACGAGAACATCTATGTGAGGGTGGACCGGACCCGCAAGCTGCCGGTGACGGTGCTGCTCCGCGCTTTGGGCTACGGAAGCAACGGACAAATCCTGGAGGCGTTCGGGAACGACGAACGGATCCGGCTGACCATGGAGCGGGATCATACCGAATCGGAGGACGACGCCTTGGTAGAGATATACAAGCGTCTGCGTCCGGGGGAGCCGCCCACGGTGGACAGCGCCAGGAGCCTGCTGAACACACTGTTCTTTGATCCCAAGAGGTACGATCTGGCCAAGGTGGGGCGCTACAAGCTGAACAAAAAGTTAAACATCGACGTGCCTGTGACGACCCGCAACATCACCCGAGAGGATATTGTGGCCAGCGTGAACTACCTCCTGGGACTGATGAACGGAGAAGGCAATGTAGACGATATCGACCATTTGGGGAACCGCAGACTCCGGTCCGTGGGGGAATTGCTCCAGAATCAGTTCAGGATCGGGCTTTCCAGGATGGAGCGGGTTGTGCGGGAACGGATGACCATTCAGGATGTGGAAGTGATCACACCCCAGGTTTTGATCAATATCCGTCCCGTGGTGGCCGCCATCAAGGAATTCTTCGGATCCAGCCAGCTGTCCCAGTTCATGGATCAGACCAATCCCCTGGGGGAACTGACCCATAAGCGGAGGCTGTCCGCGCTGGGGCCGGGGGGCCTGTCCAGGGAACGCGCCAGTTACGAGGTCCGGGACGTGCATCACTCCCATTACGGCCGGATGTGCCCCATAGAGACCCCGGAAGGGCCCAACATCGGCCTGATCGGCAATTTAAGCACCTATGCCCGGGTCAATGAGTATGGATTCATTGAAACGCCCTACCGCAAGGTGGATAAGGAGACAGGCCGGGTGTCGGATACCATTGAGTATCTGGACGCCACGGAAGAGGATAAATACGTGATCGGCCAGTCCAACGTGGGTTTGGACGAGAACCGCCGGATCAGGGATCAGCGGGTCAACGCCCGTAAGGCCCACGATATTTTGGTGGTGCCGCCCGAGAGGGTGGAGTATCTGGACGTGTCTCCCAAGCAGGTGGTGTCCATCGCCACCGCCATGATCCCCTTCCTGGAGCATGACGACGCCAACCGGGCGCTGATGGGGGCCAACATGCAGCGTCAGGCGGTGCCGCTTCTGCGCACGGAAGCGCCGTTGGTGGGCACGGGCGAGGAATACAAGGCGGCGAAGGATTCAGGCGTGGTGGCCGTGGCGAGGAATTCCGGCGTGGTGGAATACGTCAGTTCCAGGGAGATCCACATCCGTACGGCCGAGGGCCAATTGGACCGCTACAAATTGATTAAATTCTCCAGATCCAACCAGGGGACCTGCATCAACCAGAAACCCATCATTGTCCGCGGGGAGGCGGTGGAGGCGGGTCAGATCATCGCGGACGGGCCTTCCACGGATCAGGGGGAGCTGGCCCTGGGCCGGAATGTGCTGGTGGCCTTTATGACATGGGAAGGCTACAACTACGAAGACGCCATCTTGATCAGCCGCAAGCTGGTCAAGGATGATTATTTTACCTCCATTCACATTGAGGAATACGAGTGCGACGCCCGGGATACCAAGCTGGGTTCGGAGGAGATCACCCGGGATATCCCGAACGTGGGCGAAGAAGTGCTGAAGGATTTGGACGACCGGGGCATCATCCGCATTGGCGCGGAAGTCAGGCCGGGGGATATTCTGGTGGGCAAGGTGACCCCCAAGGGCGAAACGGAGCTGACGGCGGAAGAACGGCTGCTGCGGGCCATTTTTGGCGAGAAGGCCCGTGAGGTTCGGGATACCTCCCTGCGGGTGCCCCACGGGGAAGCCGGCAAAATCGTGGACGTGAAGGTTTTTTCCCGTGAAAACGGCGACGAGCTGGCGCCGGGCGTGAATCAAATCGTCCGGGTGTACATCGCTCAGAAGCGCAAGATTTCCGAAGGGGACAAAATGGCGGGCCGCCACGGGAACAAGGGGGTTATCTCCCGGATCATGCCCGAGGAGGATATGCCCTTTCTGCCGGACGGCACGCCCATCGAGATCGTGCTGAATCCCCTCGGCGTGCCTTCCCGTATGAACATCGGCCAGATTCTGGAGACCCACTTGGGCTGGGCGGCCAAAGAGCTGGGCATCCACATGGCCACGCCGGTTTTTGACGGCGCCACGGAGAAGGACATCATGGAGAATCTGATTGAAGCGGGGCTGCCCGGCTCCGGCAAGACCGTTCTGTACGACGGCAGAACGGGGCTGCCCTTTGATAATCCCATTACGGTGGGATATATGTATATGCTGAAGCTGGCGCATCTGGTGGACGACAAGATCCATGCCCGCTCCACAGGCCCTTATTCGCTGGTGACTCAGCAGCCCCTGGGCGGCAAGGCCCAGTTCGGCGGACAGCGCTTCGGGGAGATGGAGGTGTGGGCGCTGGAGGCTTATGGGGCTTCCTACACGCTCCAGGAAATTTTGACCGTCAAGTCGGACGACGTCGTGGGCCGGGTCAAAACCTACGAGGCCATCGTCAAGGGCGAGAACGTGCCGGAACCCGGGGTGCCAGAATCCTTCAAGGTGCTGATTAAGGAGCTTCAGAGCCTGTGCCTGGATGTGAAGGTGCTTTCGGAGAACAATGAGGAAATCGAGATACATGAAATGGACGACGACGTCAGCGAGGCGGCGAAAGAATTCGGGTTGGACCAGGCTTCCCAGGATGTTCCCGAATACATGAATGTCCAAGAGGAGATGCCTGCGGAAGCAGACGAGGAAAAGGATGATTTTATGGATTTTGATGAAGAGATCGAAGAAGTAGACGAAGAGTTCTGAGAGGAGATGGGTCTATTGCTGGATGTCAATCATTTCGACAGAATACGCATCGGTCTTGCTTCCCCCGACCAGATTCGGGCTTGGTCCAGCGGAGAGGTCAAAAAGCCTGAGACGATCAATTACCGGACGCTGAAGCCTGAGCGGGACGGCCTGTTTTGCGAGAGAATATTCGGGCCGACCCGGGACTGGGAATGCCACTGCGGTAAGTACAAGAGAGTGCGCTATAAGGGGATCATATGCGACCGGTGCGGTGTGGAAGTGACCAAATCCAAGGTTCGCAGAGAACGCTTGGGCCACATTGAGCTTGCGGCCCCATGCTCTCATATATGGTATTTCAAGGGAATTCCCAGCCGGATGGGGTTGATATTGGACGTATCTCCCAGATTGCTGGAAAAAGTGCTTTACTTCGTCTCTTATATCGTCACGGATCCCGGCGATACGCCTCTGATGAAGAAACAACTGCTGTCTGATCAGGAATATCGGGAGCATAAAGAAAAATATGGAGGCAGATTCCAGGCGAGCATGGGCGCCGAGGCCATCAAAATCTTGCTGGAAGAGATGGATATGGACGAAATGGCCGCGGAATTGCGGGACGAACTGACGGACGCCAGCGGGCAGAGAAGGGTCCGCGCCATCCGCCGCCTTGAGGTGGTGGAGGCGTTTAAACTTTCGGGAAACCGTCCCGAATGGATGATCATGGATGTGATCCCGGTGATCCCCCCCGAGATCCGGCCGATGGTTCAGCTGGACGGCGGCCGGTTCGCCACTTCGGACTTAAACGATCTGTACCGCCGGGTCATCAACCGGAACAACCGGCTGAAACGCCTGCTGGACCTGGGCGCGCCGGACATCATCGTGCGCAACGAGAAGCGTATGCTTCAGGAAGCGGTGGACGCCTTAATTGACAACGGACGCCGGGGACGGCCCGTGACGGGGCCGGGGAACCGGCCGCTGAAATCATTGAGCGACATGCTTAAGGGCAAGCAGGGCCGGTTCCGGCAGAATCTGCTGGGCAAGCGCGTGGACTATTCCGGTCGCTCCGTGATCGTGGTGGGCCCGGATCTGCAGCTGCATCAATGCGGACTGCCCCGGGAGATGGCCTTGGAACTGTTCAAGCCCTTTGTGATGAAAAAACTGGTGAACGACGGGCACGCCCACAACATCAAAAGCGCCAAGCGCATGGTGGAGCGGGTGCGCAGCGAGGTTTGGGACGTATTGGAAGAGGTCATTCAGGATCATCCCGTATTGCTGAACCGCGCGCCGACCCTCCACAGGCTGGGCATACAGGCGTTCGAGCCGGTTTTGGTGGAAGGCAGGGCGCTCCAGATTCATCCCCTGGTCTGCACCGCTTACAACGCGGATTTTGACGGCGATCAGATGGCGGTTCACGTGCCGCTGTCCGCCGAGGCTCAGGTGGAAGCCCGCCTGCTGATGCTTTCCTCCCATAATATATTGAATCCCAAGGATGGGCGTCCCGTGGTGACGCCGACCCAGGACATGGTGCTGGGATCCTATTATCTCACGACGGAGCGGCCGAACGCGAGCCGGGAGCACATTCCCATCATGAGCGACGAGGAAGAGGCCATCTACGCTTATCAGATGAATCAGGTCACATTGCAGGAGAAGATCAAGGTCCGCAAAGACGGTCAGATGATTGAAACCACCACGGGGCGCCTGATCTTCAACCAGGTCATTCCCGAAGAATTGGGATTCATCAACGGCATGGTGGGCAAAAAAGAATTAGGGAAGATCGTTTCCGACTGCTTCCGTCAGCTGGGCAATGTGAAGACCTCCAAGATGCTGGACGGAATCAAGAAGCTGGGCTTCACCTATTCCACCCGGGCGGGCGTCACCATCGGCGTGACGGACATCGTGGTTCCGGACGAGAAACTGGTCATATTGAAGCAAGCCGAGGAGAAGGTTGAGAAAGTCGAGATTCAGTACCGCCGGGGGCTGATCACCGAGGACGAGCGGTATAAACTGGTCATAGATATCTGGAACCACGCCACGGAAGACGTGAAAGACGCTTTGCTCCAGACCTTGGATCACTTCAATCCGGTCTATATGATGGCCAATTCCGGCGCCCGGGGCAACATCCAGCAGATCCGCCAACTGGCGGGGATGCGCGGTTTGATGGCGGATCCCTCCGGACGGACCATTGAATTGCCGATTAAGTCTAACTTCCGCGAAGGATTGGCGGTTTTGGAATATTTCATCTCCACCCACGGGGCGCGCAAAGGCTTGGCGGATACCGCGCTGCGGACCGCGGACTCCGGTTATCTGACCCGCCGTTTGGTGGACGTAGCCCAGGACGTGATCGTCCGGGAGGACGACTGCGGCGTGACCGCCGGCATTTGGGTCACGGAGATCAAGGACGGCTCAGAAACCATCGAGCCCCTGATCGAACGGATCATCGGGCGGTTTGCGGTGGAGACGGTGACAGACCCCAATACCGGCGAAGTGATTGTGGAAGCCAATGAGGAGATCACGGAAGAGCGCGGAAGCCAGATTGTGGCGGCGGGCATTGAACAGGTTCACATCCGTTCGGTGGTGACCTGCAAAAGCCGTTACGGGGTTTGCCGGGCCTGCTACGGACGGAACCTCGCCACAGGGCACATGGTGGAAATCGGCGAGGCGGTGGGGATCATCGCCGCCCAATCCATAGGCGAGCCGGGAACCCAGCTGACCATGAGGACCTTCCATACCGGCGGCGTGGCCGGGGACGATATCACCCAGGGTCTGCCCCGCGTGGAAGAGCTGTTTGAGGCCCGCAAGCCCCACGGGCAAGCGGTGATTTCAGAGATTGACGGCGTGGTGCATCTCCCTGAGTTCAGAGGGAAAAGGGAAGTGGAAGTGACTTCTCCGGAAGGGGAGAAAGGGCTTTATTCCATCCCGTTCGGCGCGCGGCTGAAAGTGAAAGACGGGCAAATCATCGAGTCCGGCCAGGAGCTGACGGAGGGTTCCGTGAATCCCCATGATCTGTTGAAGATCAAAGGCGTCCGCGGCGTCCAGCTGTACTTGCTGCGGGAAGTCCAGAGGGTCTACCGCTTCCAGGGCGTGGATATCAATGACAAGCATATTGAAGTGATGGTCCGCCAGATGATGCGGAAGGTGAAGGTGGAGGAGCCGGGCGACACCCAGCTTTTGCCGGGCGGATTGATTGATATATTTGAGTTTGAGGAAGAGAACGCCCGCGCCCGTCAGACAGGCGGGGAGGAGGCCATGGCCAAATCGGTGCTCCTGGGCATCACCAAGGCGTCTTTGGCCACAGATTCTTTCCTGTCCGCGGCGTCCTTCCAGGAAACCACCCGGGTACTCACCGAGGCGGCCATCAAGGGCAAAATCGATCCCTTGCTGGGACTGAAAGAGAACGTCATCATCGGCAAGCTGATCCCGGCCGGAACGGGAATGTCCAGGTACCGCAACATTAAGCTCTACTATCCGGGCATGGAACAGATTCTGGATTTGGAGCAGGACGATTATGTAAGAGACAGGAGCGGGGACGATTACGCGGAGCCGGATGATCTGGAAGGATTGGAAATCATGGAAGTTCCGGACGAAACGTACCAAGCGGGCGAAATGGACGCGCTGGACGAGATAGACGAAATGGACGCGCTGGCCGAACTGGACATCATCGACGGCGTGGATGAATCGGGCGGAACCGAAACCGGAACCGAAGGCGTGGACGCGGACAGCGAAGCGGACGAATTGACCGCGGCCGGCGATGTGGAAGCGGACGTCATAGGGGAAACGGATGAGCTTGACGACCTGGACGAAATAGACGAGACCGACGGTTCGAACGAAACAGAGACCATGGACGAAACAGACAGCGTGAGTGAGGCCATCCGCGCGACAGAGGAATAAAAAATATATTGACAGCTCACGCGGGAAGGTGATATGCTATCTAAGCGTGTGAATTACTGATCCCCCCGATTTGGCCGCGAACGCGGCGCCGCGGGCTGTTCCCGCGTGTGGGGGGTGATCCCTAGAGAAACTTGGGAAGGAGGTGGGAAGACATGCCGACCATCAGTCAGTTGGTAAAGCAAGGCCGCGAACAAATTGAGAAAAAGCAGAAAGCGCCCGCGCTCAGGGCTTGCCCTCAGAAACGGGGCGTATGCACCCGCGTATACACAACCACGCCCAAGAAGCCTAATTCAGCCTTGCGGAAAGTCGCTCGCGTCCGTTTGAGTCACGGCACTGAGATTACCGCGTATATTCCGGGGATCGGACATAATCTCCAGGAACACTCCGTGGTTTTGATCCGCGGCGGAAGGGTCAGAGATCTTCCGGGGGTTCGCTACCATGTGATCCGGGGAGCTTTGGATACGGCCGGAGTACAGAAGCGCAACCAGGCCAGATCCAAATATGGAGCCAAACGGCCCAAAGCCGGAACCGCGAAGAAGTGAATTGTGCGTCTTGCCGCCGTTCGCCGCTTGTGAACGGCGGCTTGCAGTCTAAAACGAGTCCTAAGGCAAGTTTTGAGCAGAAGGGGGAAATTTCATGCCAAGGAAAGGATCGGTTCCCAAAAGGGAAGTATTGCCGGATCCCATCTATAATTCCAAGCTGGTGACGAAGGTCATCAACAAAATCATGTATGAAGGCAAGCGGGGCGTCGCGGAGAAATCCCTTTACGGCGCGCTGAGTATCGTAGAGAAAAAAACCGAGAAAAACGGACTGGAAATTCTGGAGCAGGCCCTCAAGAATATTATGCCTGTGCTGGAAGTGAAGGCGCGCCGGGTCGGCGGCGCCAATTACCAGGTGCCGATTGAGGTGCGCGCGGATCGCAGAGAGGCTCTGGGCATCCGCTGGTTGGTGACCTATTCCCGGAATCGCGGAGAGAAGACCATGGAAGCCAAACTGGCGGCCGAAATCATGGACGCGTCCAACAACACGGGCGGCTCGGTGAAGAAAAAGGAAGATACGCATAAGATGGCCGAAGCCAACAGGGCTTTTGCCCATTATCGCTGGTAATTTCCCGGGAATGAAAGGGGTATTTTGTTTTGGCAAGACAGTTTCCATTGGAGAAAATGAGAAATATCGGAATCATGGCCCATATCGACGCGGGCAAGACCACCACGACGGAGCGGATTCTGTTCTATTCCGGCAAGACCCACCGGATGGGCGAAGTGCATGACGGAGCGGCCACTATGGATTGGATGGTGCAGGAGCAGGAGCGGGGGATTACCATTACTTCCGCCGCTACCACATGCCATTGGAAAGGGCACCGGATCAATATCATCGACACTCCCGGGCACGTTGACTTTACCGTGGAGGTGGAGCGATCCCTGCGGGTGCTGGACGGCGCGGTGGCAGTCTTCTGCGCGGTGGGCGGAGTGCAGCCTCAATCCGAGACGGTGTGGCGCCAGGCGGACAAATACGGCGTGCCGCGGATCGCTTATATCAATAAGATGGATCGGGTGGGCGCGGATTTCTTCCGGGTGGTGGAGATGATGAAAACCCGCCTGGAGACCAATCCGGTGCCTATTCAGCTGCCCATCGGCAGCGAGGCCGCTTTCCGCGGAATCATCGATTTGATTGAATTGAAGGCTTTTGACTATCTGGACGACGAAGGCAAGCAAGTGGAGGAAATCCCGATTCCCGAGGATATGAAGGAACTGGCGGATTCTTATCGGGATAAATTGGTGGAGGCCGTGGCGGAAAGCGACGACGCGCTGGCCACCAAATATTTGGAGGGGGAGGCCCTCGGCGCTGATGAGATCAGGAAAGGGCTCAGGGCAGGCGCCTTGTCCGGCGCCCTGGTTCCCGTGGTGTGCGGCGCTTCTTTCAAGAATAAGGGCGTTCAATTGCTGCTGGACGCGGTGGTGGATTATATGCCGTCCCCGAAGGATATTCCGCCGGTATGCGGCGTGGATCCGGACACGGGCGACGATATGGAGCGCCATGCTTCGGACGATGAGCCTTTTTCCGCGCTGGCCTTTAAAATTGTAACGGATCCCCATATGGGCAAACTGGCTTATTTCCGGGTATATTCCGGAGTCATCAAAAGCGGAAGCAGCGTTTACAATTCCACCACCGGCAAACGGGAGCGCATAGGCAAGATACTGATCATGCACGCCAACCACCGGGAGGAAATAACGGAGATTTACGCCGGGGAGATCGCCGCCGCGGTGGGTTTAAAGAATACCACCACCGGGGATACCCTGTGCGATGAGAATCAGGCGGTGGTGCTGGAATCCATGCAGTTCCCCGAACCCGTCATCAACGTGGCCATCGAGCCCAAGAGCAAGATGGATCAGGATAAGATGTCCGTCGCCATCGGGAAGCTGGCGGACGAAGACCCCACGTTCCGGATGCATACCGACGCGGAAACCGGGCAGACCATTATATCCGGCATGGGGGAATTGCATCTGGAGATCATTGTGGACCGCCTTCTGAGAGAATTTAATGTGAACGCCAGCGTAGGCCGGCCTCAGGTGGCCTATAAAGAGACCATCACCAAAGAGGTCAAGTCGGAAGGCAAGTTTGTGCGGCAGTCCGGCGGACGCGGCCAGTACGGACATTGCTGGATCAAGCTGGAGCCGCAGGAACCGGGTTCCGGCTACGAGTTCATCAATAAAATCGTGGGCGGCGCCATACCGGGCGAGTATATTCCCGCCATCAATCAAGGCATTCGGGAAGCTATGGAAAACGGAGTTCTGGCGGGATATCCCATGTTGGATATCCAGGTTACTTTATATGACGGAACTTATCATGACGTGGACTCTTCCGAGATCGCGTTCAAAATCGCCGGATCTATGGCGTTCAGGAGCGGGGCCGCCAAGGCCGGGCCGGTGCTTTTGGAGCCGATGATGAGCGTGGAGGTCCAGGTACCCGAGGAATACATGGGAGACGTCATCGGGGACATCAACGCCCGGAGAGGGCGCATCGAGGGCATGGAAGCCAGAGGCGGCGTCCAGGTGATCCGGGGTGTGGTGGCTTTAGGCGAGATGTTCGGCTACGCCACGGATTTGCGTTCCAGGACCCAGGGCAGAGGCACTTATGTAATGCAGTTTTCTCATTATGAGCAAGCGCCCAAGAGTATTACCGAAGAAATCGTGACAAGGCGGCAGGGGAAGTAAGGGCTTAAAGGGAAAGGCTGCCGTTTGAAAAAAGGAGGAAAGAAAAAGAAATGGCAAAGGCAAAGTATGACAGGAGCAAACCCCACGTAAACGTAGGAACCATCGGACACGTGGATCACGGGAAGACGACGACGACCGCGGCGATTACCATGGTACTGGCCAAGCAGGGGCTGTCGCAGGTGATGAGCTTTGACCAGATAGACAAGGCGCCGGAAGAGAAGGCCAG
>JAISDM010000263.1 GCA_031264885.1 Peptococcaceae bacterium
ATCGCCGCGCCGGCCAAAAAGGCGTCCCCCTGCGCCGATACATAAATCTCTGTTTCATCCGTCATACTTTGGGCATAGTACAAGGTCCTGGCGCTCACCACATTGCCGGCCAGCGTCACACCCAGCGTCTGCCCCAGAGCCCGCGCGGTGGCCACCATACCGGAAGCGATCCCCGTTTGATCCTTGGTCACAGAGCCCATCACGGCGCTGTTGCTGGGAGACGTATACAAAGCGGATCCCAGCCCGATCCCCAGCAGCCCGGCATAAGCGTAAGACAAACCCGAGGGCGCCGCCAGCCCCCTCAGAAACAAAAGCGTCAGCGCAGACACCGCCAGCCCCGCGGCAGTCAGCGGCTTATGACCCCAGCGGTCCGACGCCCTCCCGCTGAAACCCGCTATGAGCATCATCGTCGCCGGATGAATCAATATGATCAGACCCGAAACATCCGAAGGCAAATTCTTTACATCCGCCAGATAAAAAGGCATCAAAAAAATAACCGTGTACTGCGCCATAAACGATATGGCGATCCCGGCGCTGTTCAGATCAAATTCCATATTTTTAAAGAGGCCCAGGTGAATCAGGGGATTCACCGAACGGCCTTCCGCGCGCAGAAACAGAACCAGACACAGGACGGAAACCGCGAAACTCCCGATGATCCCGGGCGATAAATACCCCCAGCTGTTCCCGCGCTGAAGCCCGAACAATAAAAAAATAACGCAGCCAAACCAGGTCACAGCCCCCTTAATATCCAGAGGCATGGCCTGTACCCGCACATCCTTTCTCAGCACCCTGGCGGATATAACAATCACCAGCAAGCCGATCGACATATTGAACCAGAAAATCGACACCCAGCCGAAGTACCGGATCAGGAGCCCGCCCACGCCAGGCCCCACCGCCAGGCCCACCGACACCATAATTCCGTTGAAGCCCAGCGCCTGCCCGCGCATGGACACCGGCACACTTCCCGTAATAATAGCGTTGATCACCGCCATAGTCATGGCCGCCCCCACGGACTGCACCCCGCGCAAGACGATCAAAGTCGTCAGATTGCCAGAAAAAACAGCCATCAGAAACGCGCTGACAGTAAAGATAACGAAGCCGCAGACAAAAATCCGTTTGTTCCCGAACAAATCCCCCATCCGTCCGAAGATTAGCAATAATCCGGCGTTCGTCAACATATAAATCAACGACAGCCAGCTGATGACGCTCATATCCACAGCAAATTCTTTCGCCATCACAGGAAACGCCAAATTGATGCTGCTCACCGTCATCGTCACCACAATCTGCCCCAAGCCCGCGGCGAACAAAATCCGCCGGATAGACTTTTCTTCCGTCATATTTTCTTCTGTCATATAAGCATCATTCCTTTTATAATGGAGAAAATGGACTTGTTCATGAGCGCCTCATGAAGAAAGTCCATTTCGCTGTCCTTCCATTTTAACCTGCCTTACTTTACTTTACCTTGCGCTTCCTTGCCGCCTCTGATTTCTTTTTTCTCCTGACGCTGGGTTTTTCGTAATGCTCGCGTTTTCTGACTTCCGATAAAACACCCGATTTTTGGCAGGTGCGTTTAAAGCGGCGAAGCGCGCTGTCCAGTGTCTCATTTTTACCGACTCTAACCTCACTCATTTATATCCCCTCCTCCCACAATAACCCTCTGCGGAATTTCAGATTATTCAACTGATTCAACAGGAGTCTAACGTTGAGCAACCAGTTAAAGCCTCATAAAACTATACTCAATCATTCTATCGCACCCATCGGCAAAAGTCAACCGGGCGGCCACAACATTTCCCTGCCTCCCAGAAGATGGAAATGCAGATGCGCCACCGTCTGCCCCCCATGAACGCCGCAATTGTGTACCACCCGGTAACCTTCCGTCAAATTCAGCTCTTTCGCCAAACGGCGGACGACCAGAAATATATGGCCGACCAGCCCGGCTTCATCGTCCGTAAGCATATTCAGATCACCGATATGCTTCTTGGGAATCACCAGCGCGTGAACAGGCGCCTGAGGCGTCACATCGTAAAAAGCCAGTACATCCCCGTCTTCATATATCTTCCGGCTGGGAACCTCACCGCTGACAATTTTGCAAAACAAACAATCCGGCATTCGAACACCTCCCAGCTTAACAACCTGCTTCCTTTCATATTAACATAGTCCCATTCAGGATTCAATCTTTTTTCCGGTCAGACCCTGCCCATTCCAGGACAAAATTTCAATATCGGCGGTCTGACCCGCGTAATCCCTCTGTTCCCCGCCGGAATCCGCAAATTGAACCGTGAGATAATTGGAAGCGTGTCCCTCCCACATCCCCGGGGAACGCCTCTGTTCGACCAGCACGCTCAGGGTTTTGCCAATAAATTTGGCCCCGTAGCTTCGGGACAAGTCCATGCCCAGCTGAATCAGCTCCCGGCTCCTGCGCAGTTTCACCTTATTGGAAATCTGCCGGTCCATCGACGCGGCCGGCGTTCCCTTTCTGGAAGAAAAAGCGAACACATGGATCCGGCTGAAAGCCATTTTTTTCACAAACTCCATATATTGAGCAAAACGCTCCTCCGTCTCTCCCGGAAACCCCACGATGCAATCTGTGGTGACGGCGATATCCGGCGCCGCCTCCCTGACCTGACCCACGGTCCCTTCAAACTGCGCCGTGGTATAGGGACGGTTCATGGCCGTCAGGATATCGTCATGCCCGCTCTGCAGCGGCAAATGCAAATGCTTGCAGAAATTCGGCCATTCCCGCGCCAGCCTCAGGATACGGGGAGAGACCTCCGCCGGTTCCAGGGAGCCGAGGCGGATCCGCGTCTGAGGGAAGCGGGGCAGAAGCGTCTCCAGCAGCCGCCCCAATCCGTCCTCTTCCCCACGGTCCAGCCCATAGGCGCCCAAGTGGATCCCCGTCAGCACCACCTCCCGGCAGCCGGACGCCGCCAATTCCCGAACCCTGTGATACACCGATTCCGCGTCCAGGCTTTGAATCTTTCCCCTGACATATGGTATAATACAATAACTGCAAAACTGCCGGCAGCCGTCCTGTATCTTTAAAACGGCCCGGGTCCGCGTTTCCGGATCCCACGCCTTAACTTCCGGGCAAAACCCCGGCGCCAATCCCAGGATCTGTTCCGCCAAAGCCGGCTTGCCCGCGTTGCCCACGATCAAACTAACGCCTTGTATACTTTTGACCGCTTCCGCGTCCGCCTGAGCGTAGCACCCCGTCACCACCACCCGCGCCCCCGGATGCTCCCGGATGACCTTTCGGATCAGCTTCCTTGATTTTTGATCCGCCAGATTGGTTACGGTGCATGTGTTGACCACATAAACGTCGGCCTCTTCCCGCTCATCCCCCGCCGTGGCCCGGGCGCCGCCGGCCCTCAGCGCCGCCGCCAAAGCCTGAGACTCATTCTGATTCACTTTACAGCCCAATGTTAAAACGCACACTCTCAGGGGACTATCCACAGCCACCCATATCCCCCCATTCATACTGGAGCGCGGCCAGAACCGCCGCGCCCGCCGTCTCCGCGCGCAGAATCCTCGGCCCCAGCGTGACCGCGGATCCGCCGGCCCCTTCTTTTAACAGCGAAACCTCCCCTTCCTCCATCCCGCCCTCAGGCCCGACGACGATAAAAACATGCGCCCCGGCGCGCGCCCGCGCGCTTTCCGTCCGCACCCACGCCTTCAAGGATATGCCCCCCTCTTCCCAGGGAACCAGACAGAGTCCCTCCCTCAGCCTGGGCAGCAAATCCTCCAGCGAACAAATATCCGCCACAACCGGCACAGAGGAACGGCCGCACTGCTTCACAGCCTCACGGACAATTTTTTGCCAGCGTTCCCGGCGGCTCTCCCTCTTCTCACCGGAATAGCGGACCACACAGCGGTTCATTTCCGCCGGAATGATCCCCGCCGCTCCCAGCTCCGCCGCTTTTTGGACGATGCCCTCCATCTTATCCCCTTTGGGAATGCCCTGAACCAGCCACAGACAGAGCGGACTTTCCCCCGCCCCCTCCGTCACAGTCAACAGCCGAATCTCCGCCGCCTCTTTCGTCAGGCTCCGGACCACACCCTCATACTGCCGCCCGCAGCCGTCCAGAATCACCAGAGAATCCCCGGGCCGCAGGCGCATCACCTGAGCCAAATGACGCAATTCCTCCCCGCGCACCACCGCCTCGCCCCCGCAAATATCCTCCGGCAGCGCAAAAAAACGTTCCATGCACAATACCCTCCCACACAGAAAGGCGGGCGGCAGAATGCCGCCCCTACAGAAAGGTTAGCCATGTACAGAATCAGCAACATCAAACTGCCCTTGGATTCGGACGAATCCGATTTGCGCGGCGCCGTACTCAAGAAGCTCCGCGTCAGAGACGAACAGCTGATCTCCCTCACCCCCGTCCGCAGAGCCATCGACGCCCGGAACCGCGAACAAATCCGCTTCGTATACACCGTGGAGGCCGACATTCGCGGACGGGCCGGAGCTTCCAGAGACGTCGTCCCGGCGGCGCCTTACCGCTACCAGGCGGAAGGCCCCGGCGGCGAACCTCTGCCCCACCGGCCCGTCGTCGCCGGCGCCGGGCCCGGCGGCCTCTTTGCCGCCCTGCTTCTGGCCAAAGCCGGATACCGCCCCCTGGTGCTGGAAAGAGGCAAATCCATCGAAGAGCGCCGGCGGGACGTCGCCCATTTCCTGGGAACAGGCGTTCTCTCCCCCGAATCCAATTTTCAATTCGGCGAAGGCGGCGCCGGCGCCTTCTCTGACGGGAAACTCACCACCGGCATCCACGATCCCCGCTGCCGCGAAGTCCTGAGAATCCTGACGGAAGCGGGCGCGCCGGAAGAAATCACCTATTTGGCCAAGCCCCATTTGGGTACCGACCGCCTGCCCGGCATCGTATCGAATCTCAGCCGGATGATCACCGCCAGCGGAGGCGAACTCCGGTTCTCCAGCCGCCTGACCCAGCTGCGCTCCGACCGCGGGATCCTGACAGACATCCGGATCGATTCCGGGGAGTGGCTCCCCGCCTCCGTATTGATTCTGGCCATCGGCCACAGCGCCGGAGACACCTACGGGATGCTTCACAGTCAAAAGATTTTTATGACGCCCAAAGCTTTTTCCGCCGGGGTCCGGATCGAACATCCCCAAGCCCTGATCGACAGCCGCCAATATGGCGGTTTTGCCGGGCATCCCGCCTTGGGCCCGGCCGATTACCGGCTGTCCTGCCGCCTGCCCTCCGGCCGCGGCGTCTACACATTCTGTATGTGTCCGGGGGGTACGGTCGTTCCCGCCGCCACCGAAGCGGGCGGCGTCGTCACCAACGGCATGAGCCCCTGGAGCAGGGACGGCGTCAACGCCAACAGCGCCCTTCTGGTCAGCGTCGCCCCGGAGGATCTGAACTCCGCCCATCCTCTGGCCGGTTTGTTCTTCCGCCGGGAACTGGAACGCCTGGCTTACCAGGCCGGCGGCGGCGGATTCCGCGCGCCCGTCCAGCGTCTGGAGGATTTCCTGGCAGGCCGGGCAACCCATGCCCCGGGAACCGTCGAGCCTACCTATCTCCCCGGAACCACCCCCGCCGATCTCGCCGAAATTCTGCCGCGTTTTATCACCGAATCACTGCGGGAGAGCATCCCGCTTCTGAACGGCCAGCTGCCCGGCTTCGCTTTGCCCGACGCCCTGCTCACCGCTGTCGAAACCCGCAGCTCCGCTCCCGTCCGCATCGTCCGGGACGCCCAACTGCAATCCAGCCTGCGCGGACTCATCCCCTGCGGGGAAGGCGCGGGCTATGCCGGCGGCATCATATCCGCCGCCGTGGACGGCCTGCGCTGCGCGGAAGCCGTCATACGGACATACCAACTGCCAGCGCCAGCCAATCTTTCTTCTTAACCACATCCAACAACGCCAGCCCCGCGGATTCCAGCGCCCGGACGACCTCCGGCCCGCGTTCCTCTATGATCCCCGAAGCCAGACAGACCCCTCCGGGCTTGAGCCACCCGGGGATCCACGGCGCCGCCTCCATAATGACATCCGCCATGATATTGGCCAGCACCAAGTCAAAAGGCCCCTCCTGACCGAGCGTTTCCCTCAGTCCGGCATCCGTCAGTATGTTCCCGGTATAAACCCGCATCCGTTCCAACGGAATCCCGTTGCCCGCGGCGTTCCGGGCCACCGTTTCCGCCGCGCCGGGTTCCATATCCACGCCCACAGCCCTCCCCGCGCCGAATAAACAGGCGGCAGCGGCCAGAATACCGCTGCCGCATCCCACATCCAGCACAGACATATCCGGCTTCACATACCGCTCCAGCTGTTCCAGACACAGCTGCGTGGTCTCATGCAGCCCCGTTCCGAACACCGATCCGGGGTCTATTTCCAGCAGAATCCGCCCCTCGGCCGTCTCGCAGCTCTCCCAGGACGGCTTGATCATCAGACGCCGCCCCACCGGAAAGGGCTTGAAATACTGTTTCCAATTGTTCGCCCAGTCCTCTTCACGCACCGGAACAACTTCCACTTCCAGCCGGCCCAGATCCAGTTCGGGCAAAATCCCCGGAAGCGCCCTCATCCCGTCCCTGACCGCCCTGAGCGCCGCGTGCCCCTCCTCCCGGTCGGACACATAGACCTTCACACAGGTTTCGGCATCCTGTTTTTCCCGAACCAATTTATCGTCCATATAATCCCAATTCCGGTCCCTGTCATTAAGAAACGCCCTGAAATCCGCGGCGTCCTCAACCTGCAAACCGGTGAAGCCCAATTGATACAAACAGCCGCAGACCGGCTCAATCCCTTCAGTCGTGGTGTAAATCGAAACCTCAATCCAATCCATGTCTCACCTTCGATTCATATTGGGGATCCGGCAACCGTAGGGGCGGCATTCTGCCGCCCGGAATCCGTGCCCGCAAACCCGTCTCATCCCCCGGAACTCTTGGAACTGCGGAACAGCCGGTCGAACAGGCCCTTCTGCTTGAATCCCTTGGCGAGATTCTTGTAGTTGTCCTTCCCGCTGGCGTCGTCAAACCGCGTCAAAAGCTCCTTCTGCTCAGACGTCATCCTTGTGGGCGTCATCACCACCACTTTCACCAGCTGATCCCCTCTGCTCTGGGTGTTGAGACGGGTCATGCCATGTCCCTTCATGCGCAGAACCGTATGGGACTGCACCCCCTCCGGCACCTTCAGCGTGGCGCTGCCCTCCAGGGTCGGCACATCCACATCCGCGCCCAAGGCCGCCTGCTTAAAGGTCAGGGGGATTTCGATGTACACATCGTCCCCTCTGCGCTCAAAAAGTTCATGGCTCCGAACATTAATGAAGATGTACAAATCCCCCGGCCCGCCGCCGTGATTCCCCAATTCGCCTTCGCCGGCCATCCGGAGGCGGGAATCGGAACTGACGCCCCCCGGAATTCGGACCTGGAGCTTCCGCTTCTTTCTGACCCTGCCGCGCCCGCGGCACTCCGGACAGGGCGCCTCGATGATCTCCCCTTCGCCGCCGCATTCAGGGCAGGCTTTGATGCTCTGGAACTGTCCCAGGGGCGTGCGCTGGGTCACGCGCACCTGCCCGGTGCCCTGACAGTGGGGACAGCGGATCTTGCTTGTGCCGGGCTTGGCCCCCGTGCCCTCACAGGCGTCACAGGATTCGTACCGGACCGCCTCGATCTCCTTCTCCACGCCAAAGGCCGCTTCCTGAAAGGTGATGTCCATATTCATCTTCAAATCGGCCCCTCTTTGAGCGCCCCGGGCGCGGCCGCCGCCTCCCATACCCATATCGCCGCCGAAAAACATACTGAATATATCGCCGATATCGCCAAAACCGGAAGCGTCGAAGCCGCCGCTCCCTTCCAGCCCGGCGAAACCGAATTGATCGTATCTCTGGCGTTTTTCCGCGTCGCTCAGTACCTCGTAAGCCTCGTTGACCTCTTTGAACTTCTCTTCCGCTTCTTTATCCCCCGGCTTCACATCCGGGTGATACTCTCTGGCCAGCCTCCGATAAGCTTTCTTTATCTCCGCGTCCTGAGCGTCCCGGGAGACGCCCAGAACCTGGTAATAATCCCGCTTATTCTCATTTGCCATGGCGATTAATCTTCCTTCACCTCAAAGTCTGCGTCCACCACCTGCTCATCCTGAGCTCCGCCGGGCGCCGCGTCCCCGGCGGCACTCCCCGCCGAACCTCCCGAAGGATCGCCGCCGTCCGCCTGCTGCTGCGCGCCGGCCGCCTCATACATCTTGGTGGTCACAACATGCAAAGCGCTGGACAAGCCTTCCAGTTTCTCTTTGATTTGATCCGGGCCGCCGGATTCCATGACTTTTTGCAGCTCTTCCTTAGCCTTCTCGACGGCGGCCTTCTCCTCGGCGCTGGCTTTATCCCCCACGTCCTTCAACGCCTTATCCGTCTGATAGATCAGATTATCGGCGCTGTTCTTGATCTCCGCCTCTTCCCGGCGCTTCTTGTCGTCCGACGCGTTTTGCTCCGCTTCCTTCACCATCCGGTTAATGTCGTCGTCGGACAGGCCGGAAGACGAGGTAATGGTGATCTTCTGCTCCTTGCCGGTGCCCAAGTCCTTTGCCGACACATTCACGATCCCGTTGGCGTCGATATCGAATTTTACCTCGATCTGCGGGATGCCCCTGGGCGCGGGCGCGATGCCCGACAGCTGGAAGCGCCCCAGGGTTTTGTTATAGGAAGCCATCTCACGCTCGCCCTGAAGGACGTGAATGTCCACCGAAGGCTGGTTGTCGCTGGCCGTGGAAAAAGTCTGGCTCTTGGATGTGGGAATAGTGGTGTTGCGGTCGATCAGCCGGGTAAACACACCGCCCAGGGTTTCGATGCCCAGGGAGAGCGGCGTCACGTCCAGGAGCAGCACGTCCTTGACCTCGCCCGCCAGAACCCCCCCCTGAATGGCCGCCCCCAGGGCCA
>JAISDM010000034.1 GCA_031264885.1 Peptococcaceae bacterium
AGCCTGCGCAGGGCGGGATTGTCCTCGGCCTCCATCCGGCTTTTCATGAACCGCTTGTTGCTCTCGAAATTCTCGCGGCTGTTGACACAGAGCATCTCGATCTCAGCCAAGCCCTTGAGAACGGTCATCAGGGCGTATATCCGCGCCCGGATGTTTTCCTCCGACAAAGTGGACAGGTTGGCGGGCCGGATGTGGAAGAACACCAGCTCCCCGTAAGGAGTCAGCAGGCTGTGATCGCGGACGGCGTCGACGCCGATCATCCGGCGGGTGGACAGCCGCTCCCTTTCCGCGCGTTTTTCTTTTCCGCCCAGTCTCACGGCTCCATCCTCCATTCGTAATACTGTTGTTGGGTGAAAAAATACCCGCAGGCATAGCGGATAAAATCCAGGATACAGATGTCACCGCCGCGGATGGTGAGGAAGGCGTAGACCGCCGTGATCACGACGGGCGGCAGGAACCCGGTTCGCGCCAACGCGAACACGGAGATCAAAAAGCCGGCGCCAACGACGCCGACGTCCCGCAGTTCCCACAGCCACAGCGTGGCCTTGGCCTTCAAATGGTCAGGATAAATATACATAGAGTCACTCCGATCCTTCTTGAAATTTCCTCAAAAAATACGCGATCCCCCGCGTGACAAATTCCACGCAGGGGATCGCTACCGAGTTGCCCAGCGCTCTGTAGCGGGCGCTGTCCGAGGCGCCGGGGATGTCCGTCCATCCGTCCGGATAACCTTGGAGCCGCTCGCATTCCAATACCGTGAGTCTGCGGATGAGTCTGGGGGTTTTACCGGCGCCTGTCACCAGGTCAGTGGCGTCCTTATGCTGACGGGCGCTTTGCGTACCGGCGACCCTGTCCGGTTTAAACACGTCCACACGCTGACGGTTGAAAACGGCGTGCCGGTCCGTCCCGGTCAATGTGTAGCTGACATCCGACAGGCAGCCGAGTCCGTTGCCGCCGTTTCCCGGCTGCCTGTCTATGGCGTTGCCCGCGACGCAATAAACATCCGGTTCTTCGGTGACCAGCGGCACGTTATTGCCGCCCGTTCCGTACCTCGCCGATAGGGTGGGCGCCGCCTCATGAGGACCGGTATATCTGGAGTCTATGCCGTGATTTTCGAACACCAGCGGCGGATGCCCGTCCATCCGGGCGCGGAGCGCGCCGCTTTGATCCTCAGACACATCCATCCGCCCACCGCCCTGATCGTTGAGACATATGACAGAGGGAATCTGATTCGTGCCGCTGTTTGCGGCCTTTAGCGCGGGCGCGGCGCCGGCGCGAAGTCCTCCCGCAAACACCAGTCCCGCAGGGTTTCTGCCGCCGCCGTTATCCGCGCCGGTCATTGTGGGCGCCACGCCCTCCGGCGCAAAAATCCTTGATTGCCGCGTATCCCACGGAGTGAGTGTCATTCCGCAAGCCCCGCCTGAATGAGGAGCGCCTTTTTGAGCCGCTCCGGCAGTTCCTTGTCCCGTTCCTCCGCCCGGCGCAGTATCCCCAAACAAGCTCTCTTGCTTAAATAATATTTCGGGTGCGGTGAGTCCTCCAAAATCCGCGACAAGGTAGATCCTGCGGCGCCGCTGGGGGGTGTCGGGCCAGTATTGAGCGTCGAATACGCGCCAAGCCAGAGAGAATTCGTCTCCCAATACGATTGCCCCAGCAGATTTCCACGTCCCGGCGTCAGGTCGAGGCACATGAAGGGAACCGTCTTTAATCCGGCAGATTTCCTCAAGGACGATCCGGAAGTCCTCCCCGGGAGGCGTCCCGCTGGAAAAAGCGCCGGGCACGTTTTCCCAGCACATATATCTGGGCCGAACAGCGTCAGCTGTACGCCCCCGCTGTCTGTCCGCATCTCTCAGCTCCTTCGTGATCCGTATTTGCTCCATGAAAAGGCCCGACCGCTCTCCCTTCAAACCAAGGCGCCGGCCGGAGGCCAAACTGAGATCCTGACACGGCGAGCCGCCTGTGACCACATTCACAGGCGGCAAGTTCGCGCCCTTCAGCTTTGTAATGTCCCCCACATGGCGCATATCCGGGAAGCGTATCTTTGTCACCGCGATGGGGAAGGCTTCGGTCTCGCTGGCCCACAGAGGCGTCATGCCATTACGAACAGCCGCCAGAGGGAAGCCTCCGATCCCATCGAACAAGCTTCCGAGCGAAATCTGGACGCGCCCGACAGTCATTTCGCCGCCGCCTGTGTGATCGTCCGGCCCATGCTGACCGCCGCCTGCGCCGTGTAAACCGCGCTCATGATGTTGGCACGCGTGCCCGTTTCCATGCCGAATGCTCCCGCCACCCGCGGCGCTTCCCCCGCCGCCAGCATCAGCCCGATTCCCAGGAGGGGATGGCGCGGGACAATCAGAAGTCCGACGGTCAGCATGACGGCTTGCAGGAAAGCCGTCATGCACAAACCGATCACTTGTTTGATCCACTGGATCAACCCGTCCATGTAGCCCCTGGGCACGCTGAACATATACAAGCTGCCCACCGCGATCTGGATGAGCAAAATCCCGCCGCGCTTGAGGTTCCCGAAGAACACCTTGACTACGGCGTAACCCATGAGGACTACCACGAACAGCAAGGTGACCGGATTGTAGGTGAGGAATCCGAAGCTGAAACCCTCCACGCCGTCCAGCACGCCCTGTGCCAGCCCCTGGATATCCCCGTAGCCGGTGACGCCGGCGACGAGGCTGCCCTGCAATGAGATCGACAGTTTATAAAGCTCCACCGGCAGCACAGAAAAGAGAGACGCCGCCAAAAAACCCTTGATAGCGTTCAGCCCCGCGTCCCGGAAATTGCCGCGTCCGGACTGGCTTTCGACGCCCGTTTCAAAGACCGCCACCACCAACCCGACCACAAAAAGCGTCCAGCCGAGATAACGAAAAAACACAACCACACTCTGCACTGCCTCGATGCCGAACAGGTCCGCGCCCATATTCCCCATGGCGCTGAAAAAATTCCCGAAAAACCCCACCGCCTGAGCGTAGAACCAATCCATGATCTCGCCCATGACGCCGGTCATCATGAAGTCCCATACAAACAACGCGCCGCCTCCTTTCCTAAATCCCGATGATCGTCCAGACGTAGAGGGGCGCCGTTAATACGAAAATGAGACTCACAAATAAGATGGCCGGGGCGGTCCACTCAAACTGGCCGTGTTTGCGGTAATCGAAGTAAGCCATGCCGAGCTTGGCGAAGAAGAATACGGTGAGGATCAGGTCAATGGCGGGAAAAACCACGTTGTTGACCACCGCCTTGATCTGCCCGGACGCCTCCGTCCAGGTGTCCTCAATCGCGTCGGCCACATTCCCGCCCGTGGCAAAGGTTGCCGCTGGAAACATGACGCAGAGCGAAATAACAAAGCAAAGCGCCGGCATGAATCTGCGAAGCTTTTTCATGGGAATCATCCGCCTTTCTTTTTTCTGAATGATGAGAGTCAGGGGCTGAGCGGCGCGATGTGCCAGTCGTCCCACAGGGTTCCCCGGAGGGTCAGGGCGTCGGTGAGGTTCATGGACAGCATCCCCGCGGGCGTCCAGCAGTCGATGAGCCAGGTGTGGACGGTGTAAGCGCCGTCCGGCATCCATATGGGCGTGAAATGCGTCCGGTTCCGGTAGGTGGAATAGGGATTCGGCTTGAACCGGAATTCCGAGCCATTGCCGCTGACGCTTCGGTCCAAGAGCCGCCAGAAGGTTTCGTAGCGGAACTCAGGGAAATAGCTGACGGCGTTTTGGGCCGCCGTCACCGAAGCGCTTTGGCTGGAGGACACGACGGCTGTGACTGTCTCATTGATGCCGTAGCCGGTTTTCATGACGCGGCCTTCGGCGGTGGGATTGTGCGTATCGGGTGTGATCCGCATAGTTCCCGTGAGGCTGGCGCTGTAACGGTGATGATCGAATTCCCACCAGCCTTCGTCAACCCAGTAACCGTGGTCGTTGCCGTCCTCGTCCACATCGCTGTACCATACCCAATAGGCGTACCACCAGGGCGACCAGACGCCCCAGCTTGCCGAGAGGGTCTGGGGCCGGCCGGGAACCGGCGCGGGTGAGAAGTCGTCATTGCGGTCGTCCGCCACCGGGTTGGGGGGCGGGTTCTTGTCCAGATCCACGATTCGCGCCGTGATTGAGCTTCGGGCCGACCCAGGACCGGAGACCCGCACCGGAATGGTCAGTTCCCTCGGTGTGGCGGGTGTGCGCCATTTGACCCATACGAGCTGACTGTCGCCGGAGGGGTAGTAGACGCCGCCTACGGCGCGGCTTCCGCCGGGCAGGTCGAAGGTCACCGTGACCGGTCTGTCGGGATCGGCCTGGCCGCCGCTGACCCAGACCGAGGTAATGACGTCGGTATCCACCCGGTACTCATAGTCATAAACAGATACCGCCACAGGTTCCGGCTGTTCCTCAAACCGCACGATGCCCAGGCCCAAAGACGACAGAATGTCCGCGTTTGTTGCGGCGCCGGATGTGCTGCCCGCCCAGGCTGGATACGCCATGTCCGAGGTCTCCAGAAACATGGACAGTGGCAGATTCTTGTGGGTCAGGGTTCCCATCGCCACCCGGAGCGCGCCGTCCACCACCTCGTCATACAGCGCCGCTTCGGTGGCGGTCATGGCCACGTCCGCGCCCTGGAATTTGAAGTAGGCGACCGGTTCCAGGACCAGCTTATACTCCCCGTTCACAAGACGGTCAAAATCCATACCGGCGGCGCCGGCGATGGAGCGAATGACCTGTTCGTCGGTGAAATAGCTTTTGATGGCTTCAATGTTGTTGCCGTCCGAACCGGTGGGGATAATCCTGGGCAGCGGCTGCTCGGGGTTGTAGTAGGAATAACCGCCTTGTGCCGAGGAAAGCGCCGAACCGTCATTGTACTGAATTTTACTGGTGCTGCCGAAGTGAAAGATGGACTCGACCGGCTGCTTATTGGTCACGTCGAACACATTCACCACCGCGTGGTCGTCGGCGCGCACCACACTCACCCGGACGCCTTCATTGCCCGGATTCCAGAAGCTCTCGCCGCTGCCGCTGCCCATCTCGCCGCCGCCCGAGTCGATGTTGCCTTCGCCTACCGCGTAAACACCGGGCGGGGCCAGAGAGAAAAAAAGAAGCGCCAGAATCAATCCGGCGCCGGTCACACGTTTCTTTGGTTTGCCTTTCATATAGGGTGATCCTTTCTGTGGGGTTCCATGTCGGTCCAGGTCAGTCCATGATCCCGATTTTATTGCCGTTTTCATACATGTCACGCAGTTTTACGCCGTGATTCGGGCCTGAATATGGCACATTTTCAAATCCGGGCAGTCCTCCGCCACTGGATATTGCGGGCGGCTGGGGTGTCGCGGGCGGCGCGGCCGGATCTAAAAGCGCCGGATCATCCGGCCTCTCATGGGTTTCGCCGGGTTTTGCGCTTGCCGGTCTCGTGACTTCCGGCTGGATGGACTGCTCCGCGCCCTCCATATCCGGCGCGTTTGCCGCCGCCGTCGTTCGAGGATTAGTCGACGGGATCACAACCGGCGCGGCGGATCCCGACGCCTCGGGCTCCGGCGAATCGGGCCGCTTTGACCCGGGCGTCGCCTGTGTGACATCCGGCGTATCCGCGGCAGACGGTCTGATGCCGGACGGATTTGTCGCTTCGCCCTTACCGTTCCCGGACACGCCGGCTGTGGGCGCGAAACTCTCCGCCGATGCGGATTCCGCGTCCGACCGGGATGATCCCGGCGCGTTTGTTGCCGCCGTCATCCGCGGATTGGATGGCGTCATCATAACCGGCGCGTCAGACGCCGACGGGTCGGATGCCGGCGGATTAGATGGCGCGGCCATGTCCGGCGCGGCGCCGGGATATTCGTCCGCCGGCGTCCGCGGTGTGCTTGTCCCGCCATCGGCAAGCCGGGTTTCCGCCGCGCCCGGAAGCGCCGTTTCGAGCGGCTGAGGCGTCATTCGCCAGGCGGTTAACAAGGCGAGTACCGCGCAAAATATGATGCCTCCGGCGACGGCCAGTTTCTTTTTCGTTTGATCCGTCATGTGAGAGAACCCCCTTTGTTTTCCAAGTGCTTTTTCACGTCACAACTTACCACAGAGTTTTCGGGAAGTCTACTGTTTTTCCCGAACAGCCGCGGTTTTTTGCCAAACAGTTTCAACTGTCCGGCGCGGCGGCTCAGAATTTCGGGGTATAGCCCGCCGTGACCCGTACCGTCGTCCGCATGGGCGGCAGTGTCCCGCCGCCGAAGGAGA
This sequence comes from Peptococcaceae bacterium, assembly GCA_031264885.1. Taxonomy (GTDB): domain Bacteria; phylum Bacillota; class Peptococcia; order DRI-13; family UBA5745; genus JAISDM01. Next base: position 6,216 of record JAISDM010000034.1, read on the forward strand.
GCGGAACCTCCAGCGCCACCGACGCGTCCGCCTCGAACCGATTCTCCGCGCTGTCGTCCGCGGCGAAAGCCGCGTTGCGGATCGACACCGACAGTCCCCATATGCGGAACTGGTGTCCGCCGCCCGATTCGGGCTTCGCGTGGTAGCCGCCGCTGTTTGAAAGGCCGAGGACCCGGTCGAGCTGGCGGTAAATGTCGCCGTAGTCGAGGCTTTCCTCGAAATCCCCGGCCATCGGCTGGTAGCCGCCGCTGTAACCTTCCCGCACACCGTGGTACACATCGTCATAATTCTCGGTGACGGCGGCGGTCACCGCGTCCTGAAGCGCGTCCCGCACACCCTGGGCAATGATGATCAGCCGCAGATATTCGGATATGCCGCTGAACACAATGAGCAGCGACAGGGTGACGGCGGCGGTCAGCGGGAAAGACTGGCCGGCCTTGTTTCTGAGTACACGCGGGATCCCTTTCATGATTCTCATCGCCAATACACCTCGCTTTTGCCGGACGCCTCCGCCCGCAGCGTGACGGGGAAGCTGCCGAAACCGCCGAACAAGCCGATGTCGGTCTGCAGCGTCACGGCCACCGACACGTCTTCGTTGAGCTGTATCCGGCCGCTTCTCGACCAGGACACATTCGGCGCGACGCCGAGGCTCTCCCTGAGCGTCTGCTCCCTGCGCGCGGTTTCCGCGCCTACCTGCCCGGCGATCTCCGCCTCCCGACACAGTTCCGAGGCAAAGGTGTCGAGCTGCTGCTTGAGGATGAACACCGGGAACACCCGCACCGCCAGCGCGACGGCCAGCATGGCGCACAGCACCAGCACGCACGCGTCTATATACCCCTCGCCGCGCCTAGATTTCAGGGCTTTCAGCACATACTCACCCCTTCTTCATGTCCATCTCCATGTCTTCACTCATGCCTTCGTCTATGTCGTCAGGCAGAAACGCGGGATCCAGTTCGTACAATTCCTCCGCGTCCCGTTTGTCCTCAAGCTCCCACAGCACATCAGCCAATTCTTCGTGGATATCCGCGAGTTCCAGTTCCGCGAGCCATTGATCCCGTACCACCGTCAAAGGGTTCTCAAAGCGCAGCAGATACCCCAAAAACTTCTCGGAATATCTGCCGCCGCTGAGTTCCTCATATACGGTCTTGACGCTGTCGATTTCTCTTGCCTTATTTATGATTTCATCGTTTTTCATACCGCGCCACTGGTTCTCAAACGCTTTAAAGCCGCGATCCAGTTTCTCGCGAAGCCGTTTTAATATTTCGGTTTGTTTCAATTTTCTCACCCCTTCCTTAAAACATCCCGCCGAGGGAACGGACGATCTCATAGCCGATGATGACCAGGTAGGTCATGAGAAAACACATCAGCATCACGAAGGAATATTTCCGTACCTTCGGCGGTATCTTCATGGCCTCCGCCTTCAGCCGCTGGAGTTCCAGCTGCTTCATGTCGTGGGAGAGCATCTGGAAATACACCGCGCCGTCGTCGCCCCGCAGCACGCCGATGAGGCCCCTGACCGCGTCGGAGAGCATCGGCGAGCCCACCCGCGCCTCGAAGCGGACCAGCGCCGCCTCGTAGGATGAGGAGCGCATGTCGGCGGTCAGCACGTCCAGTTCCCCCGCGAACAGCTCCCCGGCGTTTTTCTTGTAACCCTCCAGCATCCCCAGCACATCCCGTCCGGCCTTGAGTTCCTGGGTCAATGTGGCCACGAAGCGGGGCAATTCGTTTTCGACGCTCTCCCGTTTGGCCTTCAGCGCCTCGTCGGCGCTCCGGATGGCTTTGAAGTAGATCATCACGGCGAGAAAGAGCAAGATGGGCGCCAACAGCGGCATGACCGTCAGGCTTGGGACGACGCCCAGCAAAACCGCGCCGGCCTTAGCTACGGCGTAGGCCGAGAATACCTCCGGCGTCATGTCGGTCCCCGCCGCCGCCAGGGTGTTTGTCATCCGCCGCCGCTTGTAGCCGTCCATGCGGAACATCCCGGACAGCCGAATGGCGGCTTTCATCAGCAAAGTATCCAGTGTCTCGCGCGCGGATTTTTTGCTTTTGCCCGCGGAAAGCATGGCTTTTTCCGCCGCCAGGGTCGGCAGCCTCAGAAGGTCGGCCAGAATGAAAAAAAGCCCCGCCGCCAAAAGGAGCCCGAACAGAAAAATATTGAAGATCACGCTTTACCTCCGGTATTCTATGGGCTGGGTCAGTTTGATCACGCGGGCTGTGGAGACGAACATGGCGACGGCGCAGACCGCCAGCACCGCCTGGCCCACGAGTGTATACATCAGTGTGTGGAACCAGTCGCCGTTGAGAAAGTACAAGAGCGGAATGTTGCCGATGACGAGAATCTGCATGGTGATGAATTCTTTCCGCGCCTCGAACACCATGGTTTCCAGCTCAGCGTTGACCACCCGCGTATCGCTGAGCTTGGCCACGATGGGGGTCAGCGTCGCGCCCAGGCTACGGTCGCGGCGGCAGAGGATCAGCGCGTCGCACCACTCGCGAAACACCGCGTTGTCGATTTGCCCTTTCATGTTCCGCAGCGCCGCTTCCACGTCCGGATCCACCAGCCGGACGCGGCTCAAAAAATCACGGAACACCTCCGACGCGGGCGGGTTCAGGTAGTT
>JAISDM010000050.1 GCA_031264885.1 Peptococcaceae bacterium
GCGGGCGCCCGGAGGGTCGCCCGGATCCCGGGTCGCGTCTGTGCAGAGACGGGCGGCAGAATGCCGCCCCTACGGGCGCGTCATACACGGTATCGCAGGGGGCGGTGGCATTCTGCCGCCCGAAAATCCGGAAATGGAAACGGACACATTTATCATACACAGTAGGGGCGGTATTCTGCCGCCCGTCCCCGTCCGGAAATTATCATATCTTGTCATTCTGGGCTTGTCCCAGAATCCAGGTTCCTTGGTTGATCATTTTTGGATTCCGGGACAAGCCTGGAATGACGGGGACGGAAAGAAGGTTAATCTCTGGAGAGACACTGAGAATTTACGTCTGCCAAGCTGTGAATCGCGGACGCGCAAAAAAAAGGGGTTGCCTTTTTGGGCAACTCCTTTTATGATTAAGGGTATACGGTTGCTTGAGTCGAAATTACGCGATTTGCGGATGGCCTTCGCCGGCTTTGAGCTGCTTGGCTTCGGGATAGTACCGGTTCACGAATTCCAACACGATGCTTGCCTGACGGGCCATGTCCACGCCGTTCTGGGCGGTGGTCAGCTGGCCGTGTCCGGCTACGCAGGAGTTACCGGTCTTCAGGTATACCGGCGCGCAGAGGCGAACCATCTCGGGCGCTTCGTATACACGGATGAATCCGCCGGAACCGGGCGGGTTGTCGGTATGCAGATCCAGGGGTACGTTCACCGCGGCGCGGAGAGAGGCCAGCATCGGCAGGCTCAGGTCGCGGACGGGGTTGATGGAGTCGGCGCCGCTTCTCTCCATGAGCTGGAAGCTGGCAGGATTGCCTTGGCCGTTATGGGCGGAGTTCTTGAACTTGACTTCTTTGGGCAGCTCGCCGTTTTTACGGGCTTCGTCCAGTACCCACATGAGACCTTCGTCGTATACCAGCAAGCCGCGGATACCGGCTTCGCAGATGCGTTTGGCGTCTTCAACCGCCCGCAGGAGCTGTTCTGTGCCGCGGATACGGTAGGCGATGACGCGTCCTTGCTCGCTCAGGCGGGTGGCGCTGGTGTCATAAGCGGCGCGGGGGCCGATGGACATATTGAGAGAAGCGCCATGGGCCTTACAGATGGCGGCGTATTCTTTCAATTCTGTGAAGGTGTGCCGAAACGCGCCGTAGGTCTCGTCAACGCGGTTGATTTGGATCTTCAGCTTTTCCGCTTCGTCAATCAGCGCTTTTGCGGCCAGAGCCGTGTTGATGGTAGGAACCTCTATACCAAAATGCGCGCCTTCGGGGAACCGTTTGGTCGAGGTCGGGAGATCGAACAGGTCGCCTTCCGGCAGACCAATTTTCTTAAAGAATGCCCTGGTTTTCTCCATCATAATAAAAATCCCTCCATACTTAATTTTTTTATAGTGATTATGAACAAACAAAGTAAACGAACGGAACGCCGGCGTTACGCTTCTTTAACCGGCAGGGCTTTGACTCCCAGACTGGCAGCCAATTGGTTCAGTGACGCGACTACCTCTCCGTCGTAAGCGAGGCCGTCTTTTTGATTCTTTAACACGTTCAGGTATTCGATTTCTCCCGGCAGATAAATCGGGCCTCCGCTGATGGAAGGCAGACTCTTGATCAGCCGGACGCAGCGGTCAATCTCTTTCTTGAAGGCTTTCGGATCGGTGAACCGGGCGATTTCAAAGGCGCAGAAGAGATGTCCGGTCTTCATGGGGCCGTTCAAATCGGTGGTTTCCCGGACTTCTCCCAGGAACCCGGTGCCGGTTAATAAGCTGCAAAGGATTTCGATCATTAAGGCAAGTCCGGATCCTTTGGGTCCGCCAATGGGTTCCAAAGTGCCTTTCAGGGCGGCTTCCGGATCCGCGGTGGGTTTCCCCTCCGGATCCAGCGCCCAGCCCAGTGGGATGTCCTGGTGGGTTGTGGCCGCGTAACGGATCTTGCCTCGGGCGACCAATGTGGAAGACATGTCCAGAACGAGGGCGGGTTCTTCATCGGCCGGAATGGTAACAGATACGGGATTGGTTCCCATCAGCGCGGTTTTGGCGCCGAAGGGCGCCAGCGCGGGCGCCGCGTTGGTCATCACTATGCCGATCATGTCCTGGTCGGCGGCCATCATGGTATAATAAGCGGAAACTCCAAAATGATTGGAATTCCGTACAGCCACCATACCGGCGCCGAATTCTTTGGCTTTTTCGATGGCTTTGGTCATGGCCGCGTGGCCCGCCAGCGGGCCGAAAGTGTTGTTTGCGTCTATGAGAGCCGTTGATCCGCTGTCTTGAATGACTTGGATGTTTTTGACCGGATTCATGACTTTGGCTTCGATACGGCGGATATAGGCAGGGAGACGGATCAGACCGTGAGACTTAACCCCTCTCAGATCGGCTTGCAGCAAGGATTCCGCGATGATTTCCGCTTCGGCGTCCGGGACGTGGATGGCTTTCAGAATATCCAGGGCGAACGCTTTGGCCTGTTGGGGGGTATAACTTTGTATCGCGCTCATCATATCACCTCCTTTACGAAAAATATATTAAATGCAAGTTCCGTGCCAACATGAGGCGCCTTTATCCCGGAATTCAAAAATGATAAATGAAGGAACCTGGATTCTGGGACAAGCCCAGAATGACAAAAATATGGCGCCGGAATGACAGGCTATGATCGTTTCCGGACGGTCCCGGGCGGCAGGATGCCGCCCCTACGGCGCCGCGAACGATGCGTTGGCGGGGGCGGGCTTTGCAAGTCCGGAATGGCGCCGCGAATGGCGTGTTGGCGGAAGCGGCATTCTGCCGCCTGTGGTTTGGGAAACGTTTCATAAAGAATCATTTCATTATGAAACGACGCGTTTCATAATGAAATGATTCTGTGGCGCATTATGGGGGATTTGTACGGAAGCGGGGGTATTTTGGATGAAAAAAGCAGAAAAATTAAAAGGGAAAATTTGTCTGATCGCGCCGAATTACCGGATACTTGAGATGGGCAAGAAGGTATCGGAGGAATTTGGCTATCATTTGACCACGTATAGAGGGAATTTGCATGAGGGTGTGGAGGCGGCCAGGAAAGCTATGGCGGACGGCGCGGAGATCATCATCAGCCGCGGCGGGACGGCCAAGCTGATCGAGCGGGAGCTGGACTGCGAGGTGGTTTATATTGTTTTTTCTGTGGTGGACTTCCTCAGAACCGTTGACGAATCCAAAAAATTCGGCGATCAAATCGGGATGCTGGGATTTGAGGATTTGTTTGGGGATATCGACAATTCCTATGATTTTCCGGATTATAATCTGCATGTGAAACAAATCGGCAAATACGAGAATATAGAAGAAGAAATCGAAAAAATGAGCCGGGAAAAAGGGGTGAATGTGTTTATCGGGGGGGACGCCATCGTTCAGGCGGCGGAGAAGATGGGTTTTATCGGGCTTTTGATCGAATGTGATCTGGAATCGGTCCGGCGCGCGCTGAGCGAGGCGATTCGCCTGGCTGAGCTGAAGATGAAGGAGTCCGAGCGGTATCTGGAGTTCAAGGCCATTACGGAACACAGCAGCGAGGGTATGATTTTTTTGGATGAGAACGGCCAGATCAAGTATATCAACCCGCTGGCTTATCAGTTCTTTGAGAGGATGTTTTCCAGGACGGCCATTATGAGTCTGCCCATCCGGGAATTGTTTCCCAAGACTTACGAGGAGATACCGAAAGGCAATCCGGTTTTTCAGATATATGAAACCATCCGGGATATAAAAATCGTTTCTAATTATATCCCTTTGAATATGGACGGGCGTTTCCTGGGGGGATTGATCTCGTTCCAAAATGTGACCCGGATCGAGGAGCTGGAAAAAAGAATCCGGCGGGAGCTGTATTCCAAGGGGCATGTGGCCAAGCATTATTTCAGGGATTTCAGCACGGTGGATACTTATATGAAGACGCTCCTGAAAAACGCGAAAAGGCTGGCGGCGGCGGACAGTTCCATTTTGATCATCGGGGAGTCGGGGACGGGCAAGGAATTGATGGCGCAGAGCATCCACAATGACAGTCAGAGAAGGAACGGCCCTTTTGTGGCTGTGAACTGCGCGGCTCTGCCGAAAAGTGTTTTGGAAAGCGAACTGTTCGGCTATGTGGACGGGGCCTTCACAGGCGCGAAGAAAGCGGGCAAGCCGGGGCTTTTTGAGCTGGCGCACAGGGGCGCCATATTCCTGGATGAAATCGGGGATATGCCGCTGAACATCCAGGGGCATCTGCTGCGGGTCATTCAGGAGAAGGAGGTGACCCGCATCGGCGACGACCGGGTGATCGCGGTGGATATTCGCATTATATCCGCCACCAACAGGGATTTGAGAAAGATGGTGTCGGAGGGGAGTTTCCGGGAGGATCTGTTCTACCGGCTGGACATCGTCCGGATCAAAATGCCGTCGCTGAGGGATCGGATGGATGATTTGCCGGTGCTGTGCGAGTATTTTCTGCCGGTTTTTTCTCAAGCGAATCATCTGTCTCTGAGGCGCCTGTCTCTGGACGCGATTGAGCGGATGAAGCGGTATTCCTGGCCGGGCAACATCCGTGAGCTGCAAAACTTCATTGAGAGCGCGGTGATTATGTCGGAGGATGAGGAGATTCAGGCCGATGTCATCGATCAGCTCTTGCGGGATCGGATGGGCGGCGGAGGGGAATGGATGAGGGAGAGTGTTATGGAGAAGGAGGAGAATACGCTGCGGGAGCTGGAGCAGGAGAGTATTCTGAAGATATTGAAGCAGGTTCAGGGGAATCGGAGCAAGGCCGCGAAGATCCTGGGGATCAGCACGACGACGCTGTGGCGGAAGCTGCGTAATTTCAATTGATTGGGTGTTTTGTTGGCACAAAAATTGCATATTTATATTCTTACAGAGTGTGTTGGATTCCGGGTCAAGCCCGGAATGACGGGAACGGATGTGTCCAATGCGCGGGTCAAAAAAATTAAGGGGGAATTTTTGTGGATTACAACAAAATGGCTTTGGAAATGCATGAGAAGAATCAGGGCAAGTTGGGAACGTACAGTAAGGTTGAGGTGAAAACGAAGGATGATTTGAGTACGGCTTACACGCCTGGCGTTGCGGAACCTTGCCGCAAGATCGCTGATAATCCTGATGATATTTATAAGTACACGTTTAAGGGCAATATGGTCGCCGTGGTGTCCGACGGCAGCGCGGTGCTGGGTCTCGGCAACATCGGCGGGGCCGCCAGCATGCCTGTGATGGAGGGCAAATGTGTTTTGTTCAAAGAGTTCTCGGGTGTGGACGCGTTTCCCATCTGCCTGACCACGCAGAACGACGATGAAATCATTAAGATTGTTCAGAATCTGGAGCCGGTTTTTGGCGGCATTAATCTGGAAGACATCAACGCGCCCCGCTGTTTCTATATTGAGGAACAGCTGAAGAAGACCATGAACATCCCGGTGTTCCATGACGATCAGCACGGAACCGCCATTGTGGTTTCCTCCGCTTTACTGAACGCGCTGAAATTGGTGGGCAAAAAAATCGAAGACATCAAGATTGCTATGAACGGCGCGGGTTCCGCCGCGATTGCGGTGTCCAAGCTGATTATGGGCTTCGGTGTGAAAAATCTGATCATCTGCGACAGCAAGGGCGCGATCTACGAGGGCAGAAAAGACGGCATGAATCCGTACAAGGATCAGATGGCCAAGGTGACCAACCGTGAGATGATTAAAGGCGGGCTGAAGGAAGCTGTGGTGGGCGCGGATGTGTTCATCGGGCTGTCCAAGGCCAATGTTCTGACTCAGGAAATGGTCAAGACCATGGCGCCCAAGCCCTTGATCTTCGCGATGGCCAATCCCACGCCGGAGATCATGCCGGACGAGGCGAAAGCCGCGGGCGCCGCTGTGGTGGCTACCGGTCGGTCGGACTTCCCGAATCAGATCAACAATGTGCTGGCGTTCCCGGGTGTGTTTAAGGGCGCCTGTGAGGTGCGCGCTTCGGATATCAACGAACAAATGAAGATTGCCGCCGCCGTGGCTTTGGCCGGCATGGTCAAGACGGAGGATCTGACTCCGGAGAACATCATGCCTCCGGCGCTGGACCGCAATGTGGCCAAGGTGGTCGCCGCGGCCGTGGCCAAAGCGGCCCGGGATTCCGGTGTGGCAAGAATCTAATTGAGTATAATCCCGGGGTATGCTTGCGGGGGCGGCGTCCTGCCGTCTGAATCCATCGAATGTTCATTCAGCCTGCGGGCGGCAGAATGCCGCCCCTACGCCGTCCCGCGCGGCGATGTGTGAAGATAAGGAGGGGCCTATGAAAGAAATTGAGGTTTCCAAGATCGTGGATGTGGTAGAGGAGCTATGTATCAAAGCCGCCTGCGACCTGGACGAATCCGTTGAGAATTGCTTGAAAGAATGGCAGAAAAAAGAAGAATCGGAATTCGGGAAATATTCCTTTGAGCAGATTTTAGAAAACGTGGCCTATGCCCGGAAAGAGAATCTGGCGCTCTGCCAGGATACGGGCGTGGCGGTGTTCTTTGTGGATGTGGGGCAGGAAGTGCATATCAAGGGCGGCGGACTGGAAGACGCCATCAACGAAGGGGTGCGCCGGGGATATACCAAGGGGTATCTGCGCAAATCCATGGTGAATGATCCGGTGTTTAACCGCAAGAATACCACGGACAATACGCCTGCGGTGATCCATTGGAACATCGTTCCGGGGGATCAGCTGAGGATCCAGATCTTGCCTAAGGGCGGCGGCAGCGAGAATATGGGCCGGCTGGCCATGCTGAAGCCTTCGGACGGGCTGCCCGGAATCAAGGACTTCGTTCTGAAGGCCGTGAAGGACGCCGGCGGCAATCCATGTCCGCCCATTGTGGTGGGCATCGGAATCGGCGGGACTATGGAAAAAACCACCATCCTCGCCAAAAAAGCCTTGTCCAGGGTCATCGGAAGCCCCAATCCGGATGAGCGCTACGCGAAATTGGAACAGGAGCTTCTCGAGGAGATCAACAAGACCGGCATCGGGCCTCAGGGCTTGGGCGGCCGCGTGACGGCGCTTGCCGTGCATATTGAGTTTTATCCGGCGCATATTACGGGTCTGCCGGTGGCGGTGAACCTGAATTGCCACGCCGCCAGACATGCCGAGGCGACTTTATAATAAGAGAAGGACGGGAGGTGTAAACGATGGCTGAAAAAAAAGTGACCACGCCGCTGACGGACGATAAAATCAAGGATTTGCAGGTGGGCGACCGGGTTTCGATCACCGGGGTGATGTATACGGCCAGGGACGCCGCGCATAAGCGGTTGGTTCAGATGCATAAGGACGGCGAAAAATTGCCCTTCGAGCTGCAGGGGCAGATCATTTATTATGTGGGGCCATGTCCCGCCAAGCCCGGACACGCCTTGGGCCCCTGCGGGCCGACCACCAGTTTCCGGATGGACGCCTATACGCCGGCGGTTCTGGAATTGGGGCTGAAGGGTATGATCGGCAAGGGCCAGCGGGCCAAAGACGTGAAGGATTCCATGGTCAAGAATAAAGCGGTGTACTTCGCTTCCATCGGCGGGGCGGCCGCGGTGATTGCCCGGTCTGTGAAAACGGCGGAAATCGTCGGCTTCGAGGATTTGGGGCCGGAGGCGATCTACAAGCTGGAAGTTGAGGACTTCCCCTGCATTGTGGTGACGGACGCCCAGGGCGCGGACCTCTACGACATCGGGGTGCAGCAATACCGCATCGACTGATTTGGGGTATAAAATGAAAAAACCCCGATGGAACCTGATTCTTTAAGGTTCCATCGGGGTTTTTTGTTGTTTCCGGACGGTTCCGGGCGGCAGAATGCCGCCCCTACGGGCGCCTCTCCAAGGAGGGGAATTTCGCGGGCCGCGGAACCATTATTTCGCTCTTGTCATTTGGCGGAATAAATATTACAATAGGTTTAAAGAGTTTTGACGGCGGGAAAGGCGGGGGTTGAAATGATCTCGTTGGTAGAAGAACCTATGACGCTGGAGGAATTTATAGGGTCGAAGTATTTTCACGACGGGGGATGGGAGCTGTTCCGCGGGGAATTGGTGGCCATGTCTCCGGCGAGGCCGGCGCATGAGTATGTGATACCGAGATTAGCGCACTTGCTGCAGGATCTATTCGAGAAGGAGAAATGCGGCTGTGTGGTTTTTGGGTCGAGCGTTCGAGTGCAGATCGATGATGAGGATACCTTTTTTATGCCGGATCTGTCGGTCAGCTGTAATGAGCGCGACGTGTTTAAGAACTATTACAGCAGAGTGCCTGACGTGGTTGTGGAGGTCACGAGCAAGTCCACCAAGAAGTATGACTTTGTGGATAAGCTGGAGGTATACAGGGCCAACGGGGCGGTTGAGTATTGGATCATTGATTTGGACGAAAGAGAGATGACGGTATTCGACTTTAAGAATAAAACGCATAAGATCTTTGGGTTGTATGATGAGGTGAAGTCTGAGTTTTTGCCGGGGTTCAGGTATAAGGTGTGTGATATTATGGGGCTTTTGCACACATTAAAATAAGCCGCGGATAAGGCGTTTTGAATCTGTGTACAAATGAACGGGAGAGGGGCCGGGCGGTTGGGAAAAAGGAAACTGGCGGTTTTGGCCGTTTTGGCGCCGCTTTTTTTGGGTTTGACTCTGACAATCGGATATGGATTATCCGACCGACCGGCGCAGGGGCCGGAGATTCACGGTCAGCCGGGATATGACGTGGTTGTGGTCGGCGGGGATCCGGAAGGGGTCGCGGCGGCTCTGTCCGCTGCCAGGAACGGTTTGAAAACCTTGCTGGTGGAGGAAGGGGAGGCGCTGGGCGGTTTGTTTACCTTGGGGATGCTGAATTTCCTGGATATGAGCTATGGGCCGGAAGGGGAATTGCTGACCCAGGGGATTTTTATGGAGTTTTATCAGGATATGGGCAACGCTTTTGATGTGGAACAGGCGAAGGCGTGGTTCTTGAAGAAGGCCGAACAGGAGAAGAACCTGACGTTGAAGCTGGGGGCGGAGGTTCTGGGGCCGGTCATGGAAGGGAAGGGCGTGGCCGGGGTGGTTTTGCTGGAAGAGGGCCGGGAGACGCCTTATTATTCGCTGAGGGTCGTAGACGCCACTGTGGACGCGGACATCGCGGCTCAGGCGGGGGTTCCGTATACGGTGGGCGGCGAGGATTACGGGGAACGAAAAGAGGGCATGGCGGTCACGTTGGTCTTTGAGGTGTCCGGGGTGAATTGGGATGAGGTCGTCCGGTATTTGAAGGCGGACGGCAATGAGGGTACGGACGCGGATGGGGTCTCGGCCTGGGGTTATGGGAAGGAGGCCGCTCAATACGAGCCGGCGGACGCTCAGATGCAGCTGCGGGGGCCGAATCTGGCCCGGCAGAAGAATGGCAATGTGCTGATCAACGCGCTGCTGATTTTTGGGGTGGACGGTCTGGATCCGGAATCCAAGGCGGCGGGGATCGGGCGGGGTCTTCAGGAGATCCCCCGGATCGTTATGTTTATGCGGGAGCGCTTCGCCGGGTTTGAGCGGGCGGAGTTTGTGGGCGCGGCCAGCCGTCTTTATGTGAGAGAGACCCGCCACATTCAGGGAGAATACCGTTTGAACATCAATGATGTAATGGAGAACGCGGATCAGTGGGATCGGGTGGCTCACGGCAGTTACCCGGTGGATATTCAGGCGACGGGGCCGGATAATGTGGGGCATGTGCTGGGCTGGCCCGGTATTTACAGTGTTCCCTTCCGGTGCCTGACGCCTCTGGAGGCGGAAAATCTGCTGGTGGTTGGCCGCGGCGCTTCGTATGATTCGCTGCCTCATGGCAGTGTGCGGGTGGTTCCTGTGGGAATGGCCGTGGGGGAGGCGGCGGGAGCGGCGGCTGCCTGGTCGGTTCGGGAGCGGATGAGTTTTCGGGAGATGACCCGGTCCGCGGAGGCTATGGAATGGGTGCAGGAGACGCTGAGGGATCAGGGGGCGTATTTAACGGCGTATGAGCCGCCCAGGCTTGAGGTGATGTCTCATTGGGCTTATGACAGTGTCCGCGTTATGCGGCTGCTGGGCTTGGCGGAGGGCGGTTACGGCAATGATTACGGGCTGGACAGGGAGGTCTCGGGAACGGCTTTGCGGAACCGTCTCAACAAGGTATTGCGGCTGATTCACGAGAGATCCGGGCGTCTGGAACTCCGGAAGATTCAGGCGCCGGACGCGGTGACGGTGAAGACGATTTTGGAGAAGGCGGCCTGGGGGATCACGGGGGAGGAAATGGACTTTGAGGCGGCTTACGCGTTCTTGGATTCGGAGGGGCTTCTGACGGAGGCGTTTAAGGCGCATGTCGGGAATTGGGAGGACGCGCCTGATCTGGCGCTGTTGTATGTGCTGCTGGCGAAGGTGTATGAGACTTATTGCCCTTAGCCCTTAGATTGCGGAGGAAGCATGAGGAAACTGTGGAAATGGCTTGTGGGATGGGTATGTGTGATTTTGCTGCTGGGATGTCTGCCTGCGGGTGTGGACGCGGCGGCGGCGGAGGTTGTGGATAAAGCTGGGGATGAGGCTGTGGATAGGGCTGTGGATGAGACCGCGGAGGGGCCGGGGGGCGGAGCCGCCGGTGAAACCGTTCCGGGATCCGGGAATGAGCGGTTTGTATATTTGGAGGACGATGGGCAGACGGCGCGGTTGGTCAATCTGGCGGACGGTTATACGGTGGAGGCGCCTGTGGGGACGATTTTGGACGCGTCCAGGGGGCCTTACGGAATCCGGATGAAGAACTGGGAGACGACTGTCACGATTTACAAAGAGCCGCTGAGCCGTGTGTCCAGGGCCAGTTTCATTAACTATACGCTGGATCCGATTCGTACCGGCAAGGATCCGGTCCAATTAAGGTCGGATATTTTGTTTGAATCGGGGAAATGGACGGTGAGATGGGTTGAGTGGAGCCGCCCCGCTCTGTCTCTTCTGGAAGCGGATCAGCCTCATTATGTTTCGCTGTTTGTCTGGGATAAGGACAGGGGCTTGTTTTATATCCAAATCAAGGGCGCGGACGCGGGCCGGAACGCCGATTACGCCGCGCGGACGCTGGATACTTTGGAGAGACGGGATCCCGACCCTTCGGCCGTGTTAAAGACGGAACTGCCTGACGCGCCGCGGGCGGGGGCTTTGTCGGCTTATTCCAGGGATTTTCTCAGGGATTATTTTGAGTCGGACGTTCAGACCTGGGGGTTCTTTGAGCCGTCTGTGCCGGGGTATATGTTTTTGCTGCAAGAGATTGAGTCTAAATTGGGCTATTCCTTCCCGTTCCTTTTGACCTACAGTAATTTCGACGCGATGGACTTTGGGCAGAATTATGATTTCAGCAAGCGGGAGGGGCGAACCATTCAGTATACGTTTCAGACGCTGATCGGGAACAGCGCGGCCGATTTCAAAAGGAGCGTCATTTATGAGATTCTTCAGGGCCGGTATGATGACCGTTTCAAGCAGCTGGCCGGTGAAATCGCGCGGTATGGGGCGCCTGTTTTGCTGCGGCTGAACAATGAGATGAACGGGGATTGGTGCGGCTACTGCGCTTATTACAGTTCGCTGGATCCGGAGTTGTTTGAGGCGGTGTGGCAGCGTATACACCGGATTTTTCAGGACGCCGGCGCCGACAACGCGCTTTGGGTGTTTAACGCCAATTACCGTTCGTATCCTGATTTTTTGTGGAACCACACCCTTTGGTACTATCCGGGAGACGCTTATGTGGATGTGGTGGGGCTGACGGCTTACAACACGGGCGATTATTATTCGGGGGAGCAGTGGACCAGTTTCACGGACTTGTATAATTCCTTTTATTGGGATTATATCGAGTGGTTTCCAAACAAGCCCTTTATGATTTCGGAATTCGCGTGCAGCGGCTACGGAGGCGATAAGGCGGCGTGGATTCGTGATATGATGGTAAAAATGCCTTTTTATTCGCGGATCCGGGTCATGGTTTGGTGGAATGGGTTCGATTGGGATGGGAGCGTTCCTTCCCGAACCTATGCTTTGGATGAGGCGTCTATGGGCGCTTTTCGGGAGGGGCTGCGGTTTTATTCCAAACCGCGGCTGGGTTCGGGGGACTATTATGGCGCCCCGGAGAAATTATAACGGAGAAAAAAATGGCTTTTGAAGGGATCGTTATGCGCGGGGTGGCTCATGAGCTGAATGAGCGGCTGGAGGGGGCGCGCGTGGATAAAATCTATCAGCCGAACCGCCATGAGGTGGTATTGGGCGTCCGCGCGCGCGGGCAATCGGAGAAATTGCTTTTTTCGGTTCTGGCTCAGGAGGCCAGGGTTCATCTGACCACCAGCAAAACCCCGAACCCGGTGACGCCGCCTTTGTTTTGCATGGTTCTCCGGAAGCATCTGGAAGGCGGCCGGATTTTATCTGTGGCCCAGGAGGGCTTTGACAGAATTTTGACCGTGACGGTTCAAGCCGCCAATGAGGTGGGGGATACGGTCCGGCGTCAGCTTGTGGCGGAGATCATGGGCAAGCACTCCAATCTGATTTTGACGGATCCGGAAAGCGGCAAGATCATCGACGCCATTCACCGGGTGCCGCCGGATGTGAGCCGATACCGGCAGATACTGCCCGGCTTCCTCTATCAGAGCCCGCCGCCTCAGGAAAAAACCGCGCTTTGGGATGAAACGGAAGAGGGCCTGGCCCGGCGGCTGATGGGGCAGGATTTTTCCAAGCCGCTGGATCGGATTCTCCTGTCTTTGTACGGGGGGATCGGGCCTCAGACGGCTCAGGAGATCCTGTTCCGGGCGGGATTTGCCCCGACGGATCTCCTGGAATTCTGCGGTCAATATGAAATCCAACGTTTGTGGCAGGTCATCGAGGGGCTTGCCGGGGATCTGCGGGCGCACCGTTATACGCCTGAGACATTGGCGGGGCTGGGGCGTTTTTCCGCTGTGCGGCTGACTCAATTCCCTGAAGACGAGCGGCGGGCGCATGCCACTGTGAATGAGGCGCTGGACTGTTTTTATCAGAACCGGGGGGTCTTGAACTTAACGCGTCAGCGCCGGAACGATTTGGATCAGATTCTGCGCAGGGAGAAGGAGCGCTGTGAGAAGAAGGCCGGTTTGCAGTGGGAGACCGTCCGGGAAGCGGACAACGTCCATCATTTGCGGCTGTACGGCGAGCTTTTGACCGCCAATCTGCATCAGATTCCCCAGGGACCGGAGGCGTCCGTGCAGAATTTTTATGAACAGGATAACGCGCTGACGGTGATCCCGATGGATCCGCGCAAAACGCCTTCGGAGAACGCTCAGGCGTATTTCAAGATGTACCGCAAAGCCAGGCACGGGGCCGAAATCGCGCAGGTTCATTATGATGAGACCCTTCTGGAGCTGGCTTACCTGGACAGTGTGCAGACGGCGGTCCATCAATCGGAGACGCTGGACGGTCTTGCGGAGATCAGGGAGGAGCTGCAGGAATCGGGTTATATCAAAAAGGAGCCGGCGCAGAGGAAGAAAGCCGCAAAGCAGCCGGACCGCGCGGGTGCGGACTATATAAGCAAAGCCGCCTGTCTGGGCTTCGAGATCTATTGCGGCAAGAACAACCGGCAAAATGATTATCTGACGATGAAAATGGCCAGAGGCGAGGATATCTGGCTGCATACCAAGGATATTCCCGGCAGCCATGTGCTGATCAAAAACCCCGGGGGCCGCGACGTTCCGCCGGAGGTCGTGGAGAAAGCCGCCCAGTGGGCGGCGTGGCACTCTAAGGCCAGGCAGTCGTCCAAGGCGCCCGTGGATTACACGAAGCGCAAGCATGTGTGGAAGCCTAACGGAGCGCGGCCGGGCATGGCGCTGTATAAGAATCAGCAGACGCTGTATGTTTCGCCGGGTGAACCCGAGACCTGACCCGGGGCCGTCCGAAAACAAACGGGCGGATTGCCATCCGCCCCTACGACCCCGTGAATAATGCGTGGGGGCACGGAATGCCGTGCCCCGTCCCGTTTTCGGACGGTCCCGGGCGGCATCCTGCCGCCCGCCTTTGATAGACACGGATTCCCAGACTGCGATTCGCGGGGTTTAAATATTTTTCTTTTATCCGCGGGTAAAAGCGCATATAATGGATGTATCATAAAAAATATTGCGGGGAGGTAAGACAATGCTCACTTTGAAAGAGAATTATTTAATGACCTTGCGCGGGGAAGTGCCGGAATGGGTGCCGCGGTACAACTTCGGGCCGGCGCCCGGATCGACGAAGCCTGTGGCGAGCCATATGTTTACGCCGCCGTTTATCAACCGGCACCGCGACATGGCCGCCACCGGCGGACGGGACATCTGGGGCGTGATGTATGTGCCGACGGAATCCACGGGCAACGCGCTCATCCCGGACAACAGCGAGTTTATTCTTCCGCTGGACAAACTGACGGACTGGCGGGATATCATCAAGGCGCCCGATTTATCCGGGATTGACTGGGAAACTCTGGTGAAAAAAGAAATTGAAAATTCCCGCATTGACCGCAATCAAACGGCGATGGCGCTCAATCTGCACGTCGGATATTTCCAGAATCTTATGGCTTTCATGGGTTTCGAGGACGGATTGATGGCCTTTTACGAGGAGCCGGACGAGGTGAAGGCGCTGCTGGATTATCTCAGCGAGTTTTATATGAAGGTCGCGGACAGTGTCATTGATCTGTATAAACCGGATGTGCTCGCGTTTACGGACGATACCGCCGCGTGGTACAGTTCCTTCATATCCGCCGACATGTACAGGGAATTTATTTTGCCTCATCATGAAAAATGGGCCAAACGCGGCAGAGAGCGGGGTCTGTTTATGACGATGCATAATTGCGGCAAAAGTGAAAATATCATGGATATGGTGGTGGGTATGGGGATCAATGCTTGGGAACCCGCGCAGACGTGCAACGATCTGGACGCGATTCAGAAGAAATACGGCAACAAGCTGGTTCTGATGGGTTGCTGGGATGCCCGCGACCGGCTGCTGGCCGACGATGTGACCGATGAGGAGATACGCCAGTCTGTGAGAGATACGATGAACAAACGCGCGGTGGGCGGCGGCTACTGTTTCTGCGGCGCCTATCTGTCGGCGCTGGGGGATCAGGAAATCGCGCGCAGAAATCAGGTGGTATGGGACGAGGTTGAGAAATACGGCAGCACGTTCTACAAACAATAGGAGAGGGTACGATGAAGGTTTTGATATTGGGCGGTTTTTTGGGTTCGGGCAAAACGACTGCCCTTATGGGGCTTGCGCGTTACATGGTGGATGTCTCCGATTCCGAACGCGAGAATAAAGTGGTGATACTCGAGAATGAGGTGGGCGAAGTCGGCATCGACGACGCTTATCTCAGAAGCGGGGGGCTGACCGTGAACAACCTGTTCTCCGGATGCGCCTGCTGCACGGTCTCGGGCGAGCTTGTCACGGCGGTGTCGCGCATCAGGTCGAAGCTTGACCCGGAGTGGGTCATCGTGGAGACGACAGGGGTGGCTTATCCGATGAACATGAAGGAGAACCTGAAGAACGCGCTGGGGATCGATTCGCTGATTTGTATTATGGCGGACGCGTCGCGCTGGAGCAGGCTGTTCGCGCCTATGCGCGAGTTGCTGCGGGGGCAGCTTGTCGGGGCGGACACGGTGCTGGTCAACAAGGTGGATATTGCCGGCGAGGAGAAAGTGGCGAAGGTGGAAAGCGATATCCTTGAGCTTGAGCCGGATTCGGTGGTTTTGCGGATCTCCGCTGTGGGGGAGGTTCCGGGGCAGGTCTGGAAAAAAGTGGCGGGGGTGTAGTCCGGTATGCGCGAACATGAACATAGGCACGAACACGGCGGCGCGGGGGAGCAGGGGCACGGCGGCGCGGGGGAGCAGGGGCACGCGCATGAACACGGGAACGCGCACGAGCATGAACATGACCACGCGGGAGAGTACACGCACGGGCATGATCATGAGCATGGGGACGTGAGGGAACACGGCCACGCGCATGAACACGGGAACGCGCATGAACACGGGCACGGACACACGCACGACCACGCGGGCGAACACGGCCACACGCATGACCACACGCACGCGCATGAACATGAACATGACCACGACCACAGCCACAGCGAGGATATGGACAGAGCTGTGGGCGCAGTGCGCGCGGGACATTTGCTGCATGAAGAAGCCATAGCCGCGTCCGGGGATCTGATCCTCATGGCGGCGGAATACGCGCCCATCCGCGCGGAACTCGACAGGCAAATGACGGCTGTGGCGGATTCCATAACCGCCGCCGGGGGCATCATCGGACATATCAAGGCGTCCGCCTCCGTCACTTCGGTGGAGATGTTCTCTGTCACCGATACAGATCAAAAAATGGCGAAAGTCTCCCCCGCGCTGACCATTGACGTACATCTGGCCGCCATTGTTTTCGCCGTGGTGCCCGATATAGCCGAGGACGCCGTCAGAGACGCGCTCATCCAGGTGAAAGCTGCCGCTTTCGGCGGTTGAGATGGGTGAAAGATGTATTTGTTAGCCTTGACATAAATTTTGAAATCTGCTATATTTGAATCAAAGCTCGATCAAGAGCAAAACCTCCTTTCATTGGCGGTTACCCATGGTTGCACAGGTTTACGGGACTAAAAATGTATTATGATAACCGCTGCCGTGCTGGGTGGCGGTTATCGCGTTTGATGATAATCGTTACTGTGTATCCAAATATGTGTAACGTTATCCGCATCGCGCCTCACCTCGCTTTCACGTGGTGTGGCAACCGCCTTGCCCTTGATCTATACTCATTATGAAGCAATAAATATTACCTGTCAATACTTTTTTCGACATAATTGGAACAAAATGTATCGAGATAGCCGTCACCGCGCCAGGTGGCGGTTATCGTTATATTCTTTTTGCCTGTCTCCCCGAGGGGGGAATTTTTGTCCGGGTTGGGACATACAATGCTTCATGGATAATGGATAAGTATGAGCGCGGAGAGCGGGAGGTGCATCCATGAAGGCGGAGGAATGGGCGGGCAAAAGCAGGGAAGAAACCTTGGACGTGTTGGGGGTCGGGGCGGAAAGCGGGTTATCGCAAAGGGAGGCGGAAAAACGGCTGGCGCTTTTCGGGCCTAACAGCTTGAGGGAATATCCCAAGAAAAGCCTGTTGTGGGCTTTTTTTGAGCAAATGAAGGATTTCATGGTACTGGTGCTGGTCGCCGCCGCCGTGATATCCGGGTGGATGGGCGAATGGGCGGATACGCTGACCATCATGATCATCGTGGTGGTCAACGCTTGTCTGGGGCTGGTTCAGGAACGCCGGGCGGAACAATCTTTGGAGAACTTGAAAAAAATGTCCGCGCCGGAGACATTCGTGCTCAGGGACGGGGTTTCTCAAAAAATCCCTTCCAGGGACCTGGCGCGGGGAGATATTGTTTTGCTGGAGTCCGGCGCCATTGTTCCGGCGGATCTCCGGCTGCTGGAGAGCCTCCGGATGGAGGTCAACGAGGCTGCCTTAACAGGGGAGTCCCTGCCTGTGAGAAAAAACAGCGAACTGATCCAGACGGGCAAGCTTGCCGTGGCGGATCAGAGCAATATGGCGTTTATGGGCACCGAAATCACGGCGGGCAAGGGCAAGGGCGCGGTGGTGGCGGTGGGGATGGATACGGAATTCGGCAAAATCGCGGACTCGCTGCAGACCGCCGGCAGCCAAATGACGCCGCTGCAAAGGCGTTTGGCTCAGCTGGGCCGATGGCTGGTGGCCGGATGCGTCGGGATTGTGTCTTTGGTGGTGGTCATTGGCTGGGCTTCGGGTATTCCC
This sequence comes from Peptococcaceae bacterium, assembly GCA_031264885.1. Lineage (GTDB taxonomy): Bacteria > Bacillota > Peptococcia > DRI-13 > UBA5745 > JAISDM01. The sequence continues at coordinate 17,697 of JAISDM010000050.1, forward strand.
TTTCACCAGATGTTTTTGACAGGGGTAAGTTTGGCGGTGGCGGCCATTCCGGAAGGGCTGCCGGCCATTGTGACCATCGCGCTGGCCATCGGGGTTCAGCGCATGACGAAGCGTAACGCCATTATCCGATCCCTGCCCGCGGTGGAGACGCTGGGATGTACCACGGTGATTTGCGCGGATAAGACGGGCACTTTGACCCAAAACGCGATGATTGTGCGGCAGATGAGCTTGTCCGGAGAAACCGTTTTTTTTGAGGGGAACGGGTATGATCCCAAGGGGGAAGTCCGGTATCCGGAGGAATCCGGCTGGCGTGAAAAAAACAAAAAAGGACTGGAACAGGCGCTGCGGGCGGCGAGTTTGTGCAATAACGCCGAGCTGCTCAAGGATGAGATCCCCATCAAGGGGTTGTTCCGCAGCCGTCAGCCGAATTGGAGGATCATCGGCGATCCCACGGAAGGCGCTTTGCTGGTCGCCGCTATGAAGGCGGGGGTCTGGCGGGAAAATCTGAAATTGACCCGGGTAGATGAAATCCCTTTTGATCCCGAACGCAAGCGCATGAGTGTGCTGTATCAGGATGAAGCCGGCAAACAGCGGACCGTCTACGCCAAGGGCGCGCCGGACGCGCTGCTGGAATGCTGTGACCGGGTTTGGCGGGACGGGACGGAGGCTGCGCTCACGGCCAGGCTGAAGAGAGAAATATTGCGGGCCAATGATGATTTGGCCGCAAATGGATTCCGGGTGCTGGGTTTGGCGGCGCGAACCATGCCGGCGGCGGAGAGGGCTCGCGCCGGGAAGGGGGAAACCGGGGGCAAGGGGAGATTTGCCGCGGGAACGGCGGTCGCTTTGGGCGCCGGGAAGAAGGCGGAAACCGCCGCGGAAACAGAGATGACCCCGGAAGATGTGGAAAGAGGAATGGTTTTTCTGGGTTTGGCCGGTATGACAGACCCGCCCAGGGAAGGGGTGCGCCAGGCTGTTTCCACATGCCGCCACGCGGGGATCCAGGTGGTTATGATGACGGGGGATCACGCCAAAACCGCCGAGGCGACCGCCAAAAATCTGGGCATTCTGAGGAATGCTTCCGATGAGCTTTGCACCGGCGCGGAGCTGGACGCGATGGACGATTCCGCCTTGCGCCGGCGCGTATCCCGAATCCGGGTTTTTGCGCGGGTTTCCCCCAGACATAAGCTGCGGATCGTGAGATGTCTCAAGGATATGGGGCATGTGGCGGCCATGACGGGAGACGGGGTAAACGACGCGCCGGCGGTGAAGGAAGCGGACATCGGGATCAGTATGGGCTTCTCGGGAACCGATGTAACCAGGGACGCCTCGGATTTGATTTTGTCCGACGATAATTTTTCCACCATTTTGGCGGCTGTTGAGGAAGGCCGGATCATTTACGAGAATATACGGAGGTTCATTCAATATTTGCTGGCGGGCAATATCGGAGAGGTGCTGCTGATGTTCGCGGCGACGCTGGCGGGTGTGCCGCTGCCCCTGCTGCCGCTCCAGATTCTGTGGGTGAACCTGGTGACGGACGGACTGCCCGCGATGGCGCTGGGGGTCGAGAAAGGGGACGACCTGGTGCTGCTGCGGCCGCCCCGAAATCCGGAAGAAAGCGTCTTCGCGCGGGGAATGGGCGCCGTGGTGATTTTAAACGGGATTTTGATCGCGGCGGTATGTATGGGGGTGTATATTTTCGGATTTTTGTATTTCCGCTCTCTGGAGACGGCCAGAACCATGACTTTCTGCGCCCTGGTCATCAGCCAGCTTCTGTACGCGCTGGAATGCGGAAGCCGCCGGAACGGGTGGCTGACCGCCGCCGTGGCCGGGTCTCTGCTGATGCAGCTGAGCGTGGTTTATATTCCCTTCTTCCAGACATACTTCAAAACGGTTGCTTTGCCGGTTTTGGCCTGGAACGGGATTTTGATCCCCTTATTGCTCTGCACACTCCTGCGGGCGGGGCTGAAGGCGGCAAAAACCGCTCGGGCGCCTTTGTTATAAAGCGTTTACACGTTTTTTGGCAGAACCCCTTTATTTACGCTTGGTTTTCGGCTATAATACAAATATCACGAAATCAGCCGATAAAAATTCCGCGCGTAAAGGAGCGTTTGCCATGTACATCAAGAGGCATCTGGAAAGCGTACTTGCGTCTCCCGGTTTTTTAAGGGGCGTCATGGCGGTGACGGGAAGCCGTCAGACCGGCAAAAGCACGCTTATTCACGAATTGTTCAAGGACCGTTCGTTGAACGAAATATCGCTTGACGATATTGAAATGCGCGCGCTTGCGAAGACCAACCCGAAGATATTTTTGACGCGTCTTACGACGCCGCTTTTTATCGATGAGGCGCAATACGCGCCCGAAATGTTCTCTTATCTCAAAATCCACGTGGATAAAACGAAAGAAAAGGGTGCGTTTTATTTATCGGGCTCGCAGCGCTACAATATGATGAAAAACCTGAGCGAGAGCCTTGCGGGACGCGTTGGCGTTTTTGAGCTTTTGGGCTTGTCCCTGCGTGAAATAAACGGGGACGGGTTTAACCTGCCGTTTGTGCCGGACGACAGGTATCTTGCGGGCAGAAATCCTAAAAAAACTTCATACGTTAAGCTTTGGGAGCTTATTCACAAAGGCTCGTATCCCGAGTTATATGATAATCCCGCGCTTAATTGGGGCGCGTTTTATAACAACTATGTGAATACCTATGTGGAGCGCGATGTGAAGCAGATAGAGAATATCGGCGACGAGGTCAAATTTTATCAGTTTATGCAGGCTGTCGCGGCGAGATCCGGTTCACTGCTCAATGTACAAGGCATTGCCAAGGACATAGGGATAAGGCGCTCTGTCTGCGAAGGATGGCTGTCTGTCTTAAGGGCGTCAAACCTGATTTATCTTTTGCCTCCGTACCATAGCAATATTACTAAACGCGCAATCAAAACGCCCAAGATTTTCTTTTTGGATACCGGGTTGATGGCTTTTCTGACGAAATGGCATACACCTGAACAAATCGAAACCGGTTCCATGAGCGGCGCGTTCCTTGAGACGTTTGTACTGTGCGAAATTCTGAAGAGTTATTATAACGCGGGGATCGACCCGAAGAGTTATTTATATTTCTACAGGGACAAGGACGGCAACGAAATTGATTTTATCATAAGCAGCGGCGGAAGTCTGCATCCTATCGAGATCAAGAAAAAAAGCAACCCCGATTTAAGCGACATTAAAGCATTCAAATTTACCGAAAACGATGAAACATATAAACGCGGCAACGGCGCTGTGATTTGTACAAACGACGCGATCGTCCCGCTCACGGAGTTTGACAGCATTGTGCCGTTCTATTATATCTAGCGCCCTGTAACGTTTAAAGATTACAACTGGGTAATTTGCGTCTGCCAAAACCGGGCGGCAGGATGCCGCCCCTACGGATGCGTGACGCGCGGCGTCTGTCACTAAAATTCCCCTCCTTGGAGGGGAATTTTTTTGGGGAATTTTTTCAAATTACGAATCGCGGGAATTCAGATAGTCTCTTGCTAAACATCTGAATTTTGATATACTAAAGGCAAGGAGGCGATGGATATG
>JAISDM010000084.1 GCA_031264885.1 Peptococcaceae bacterium
TGGTAACATGCGGATAGACAGGCTCTTTGGCATTGTATATTTTTTGCTCGCCAACGGAACCGCGACCGCCGGGGAATTGGCGAGGCGCTTTGAGGTTTCGAAGCGGACAATATTGCGCGACGTCGATGCGCTCTCGATGGCTGGAATCCCTGTGTACACGTCGCAAGGCAAGGGCGGCGGCATTGCTTTGCTGGACAGTTATGTTCTGAATAAAGCCGCGGTCTCGGATGAGGAACAGAATCAGATTTTGTTTGCGCTGCAAAGCCTGTCGGCGGCCGGTCAAGGGGACGCGGAACAGATTCTGCTGAAGCTGCGGGCGATTTTTGATAAAGTGACGGCCGACTGGATTCAGGTGGATTTTTCGCGCTGGGGCAATGGCAAAGCGGACAATGAGCGGTTTGAGACGCTGAAACGGGCAATCATCGGGAAGCAGGCCGTCCGATTCACTTACGCGAGTTCTTACGGCCAAACGACGGAGCGGAGCGTCTATCCGCTGAGACTGGTTTTCAAATCGAGGGCGTGGTATTTGCAGGGGTTTTGTCTGTTGAAGCAAGATTACAGGACGTTCAGAATCAGCAGGATGGCTGCGCTTGAGCTGCTGACGGAGTCCTTCGCGGACAAAAAATTAAATCCGCCGCCGGTCGCGGCGAGCGAAAACCCTTCCGCCGCGCTGATAAAATTTAAAATGGTCTTTTCCCCTTGTTCCGCGTACAGAGTCTATGATGAGTTTGACGGGAGCGATATTGAAACGCTCGAAGACGGTTTCATGCTTGTGGAAACGGAATTGCCGGAAGACGAATGGATTTACGGTTTCCTTCTGTCTTTCGGCGCGTCCGTCAGGGTATTGGAACCGCGGAGCGTGCGGGAGCGGCTGCTCGAAAAAATTACGGCGGTGAAAAATTTTTATTCTGAAACATGACACACTGTCGTCGTGTTCGGTGTGATATACTGCTTTAAGAATGTATCGCGCGCTTCGCGTGACGAAGGATTCGTGTGACGAAGGATTCGTGGAATTCAAAATTGATTGAAGGGGGCATACGCTATGCCAAGACCCAGAACAAAGCCGGATTTAATCCAGGCGGCAAACGGGCAGTTTGAAAAGATGTGGGGTATGATTGATTCCATGCCGGATGATGAACAGAACGCGATTTTCAATTTCGGCGCGGGCTATGGGAAAGAAGCGCATTGGGGGCGTGACAGAAATCTGCGCGACGTGTTTGTCCATCTGTATGAGTGGCACGAACTGCTGCTGAATTGGGTGAGCGCCAATCAAAGCGGCGAGGCGAAGCCGTTTCTTCCCGCGCCGTACAATTGGGAGACCTATGGCGATATGAACGTGGAGTTTTGGAAGAAACACCAATTCACGCCGTATGAGGCTTCAAAGGAAATGCTTCGCGGCAGTCACAAAAAAGTCATGGCGCTGATCGAGGGTTTTTCGGATGAAGAATTGTTTGTGGAAGGGCGCCTGCCTTGGACGGGCGGATCGGACCTCGGCGGTTCCTGTGTTTCCACGACGTCCAGCCATTACGAGTGGGCGATGGAAAAGATCAAGGCGCATATCAAGACTTACGGCGCTTAATAATGCGCTGCGCCGATTACAAGACGATTCTCTCGCCGCAAAACGGAATGAATCTGTATCGCGGCTGTTCCCACGGATGTATCTATTGCGACAGCCGCAGCGCGTGTTACCGGATGAACCACGACTTTGAGGATATTGAGGTGAAGCGTGACGCCCCGCGTATTCTGGAGGAGCAGCTCCGGCGCAGAAGAAGGCCGTGTATGGTCAGTACGGGCGCGATGTGTGACCCGTACCTGCACCTTGAGGATGAACTCGGACTGACCCGCCGGTGCGCCGCGCTGATTGAGAAGTATGGATTCGGGCTGGCGATTCAGACGAAATCCGACCGTATTCTGCGTGATTTGGATATACTTCAAAAAATCAACGCCGCGGCGAAATGTGTCGTTCAGATGACGCTGACCACTTATGACGAGGATTTATGCCGAAAAATCGAGCCGAACGTATCGACGACACTGGAGCGCTTTCGCGTTCTGGAGAAATTGCGTGACGCCGGGATTCCGACGGTTGTATGGCTCAGCCCTATTTTGCCTTTTATCAACGATACGGAGGAAAACCTGCGGGGGCTGCTTGATTATTGCGTCAAAGCGGGGGTTCGCGGCGTGATCAGTTTCGGGTTTGGCGTGACGATGCGCGACGGGAACAGGGAATATTTTTACAGTCAGCTGGATCGGCTCTTTCCCGGCATGAAACAGAAATATATTCTTCAATTCGGCAAGGTGTATGTGTGCGACAGCCCGAACAGCGGCCGCCTGTCGGAAATCTTGCGGAATGTTTGCGCGCGGCAGGACATTCTGTGCGACAGCGGCGCCGTATTCTCTTATTTGCGTGAGTTTGAGTCTCAAAGGGGGCAATTGTCGCTCTTTGAGCCCTGACTAACTGCTGAACCGCCGGTTCAGTTCGAGAATAAAACAGCCTCGCTCACGCCGGCCCCGCCTTTGCGTATGCTTCCCGCACGGCCAGGGCCAGCTGGTCCACACAGGAGGTCGGGCGGCGGTCGCAGCGCGTCCCGGCCAGCATGGCGGATATTTGGCCCACCGTGAACCCGTCCACCAGCTTCTGGATGGCTTGCAGGTTGCCGTCGCAGCCGTCCGTGAACTTGATGTTTCGGACGACGTCGCCGTCCAAATCAAAGTCGATCCGGCTTGAACAAGTACCCTTGGTTTCGTAACTGTAGCGCATATTGATCCTCCGCTGATTTTATCCAGATTTTTCGTCCATTCAATCTTACACCTAATGTGTTGTCGCTGTCCATAGAGTTTTATGTACAACTGCGAATCATAATTTGGAAACGCGCGTCTATCGAAGACGGGCCAGCCCGTCCGAAAACGCGCCCTAAATATTGCCAACACACAATATATGGGGTTGTTCGGTTGAAACGACACGCTATATATTGTGTTGACGATGCGATTTTTGCCGTTTCCGGACGGGGACGGGCGGCAGAATGCCGCCCCTACATATGCGCTATTCACCTATGCGCCGGCATTGTGTACAAAGAGGCGTGGATGCCGTCCCTACGGATGTATTATGCACGGTACCGTAGGGGCGGCATTCTGCCGCCCGGGGCCGTGAAAAACCATCATATCTTGTTATTCCGGGTCAAGCCCGAATGATCTGGGACGGGCAAACCTGGGATAACGGGTGTGAACAGTGGCCTAAGCTCCTTGCGCTCCTTGTGGGGGTCTGACGTGACCTAAGTTTATGTGGATTTATAAGACGGAGTCTGTTATAATTTCCCGTGGCGGTCAATAGATTCCGCACGGCGTATGAGGCGGTGATACAGTGGTGTTATCGAATAAACATATTCTCACGTTGGTTCGCGCTCAATTGGCGACCGACTGCAACTGCGCGTCCGGCGATTTTGACCGCGCCGGATTTGTTTTCTGCGAAGCAAAAGAGAATCCGGGCCGCCGTCCGTTTCCGCGCGGCGAACGGCACTTTGAAATGATGACGATGGGCGGCGCTGTCGTCGTATCCGCCACGCCGGATATATTGCCGTATCTTCGTGAACAGCTTGATGGCAAAACCCGTGACGAGGCTTTTTCCATGCCGTTCGTGTATGGCTCCGGCGTTTACTTCATACCCGATCATTTGTGCCTGCCGCCGATGCCGGATGGGATTGAGATTATGATCCTGGAACGCGATCAGATTTTGAAACTCTATGAGATATATCAGCGCGCCGATTTCCCGAACGCGATTCAATACGATATTGATCATCCGCGCCCGGATGTTTTGGTGACCTTGGCGACAGTAAACGGCAAGGTCGCGGGCATGGCGGGCGCGAGCGCCGATTGCGAAATGCTGTGGCAAATCGGTATTGACGTTCAGCCGGAATATCGCGGCAGAAACATCGCGGCGGCACTGACGGGCCGATTGGCGACGGAAATTTTGAATCGCGGTAAGATTCCTTATTACGGCACGGCGTCAAGCAACGTCGCTTCCCAGCGGGTAGCGTACCGCGCCGGATTCAAACCGGCGTGGGTCTGCGCGTTCCGGGGCCGGTTTAACGGTGTGCTGACGGGACCGACAGGATGATGGACGGAGGGGATTGCTTTGAAGGGTAAACTGATCGTCATTACCGGGTATCTTGCGTCGGGAAAATCCACTTTTGCGCGGCGTTTATCGCTAACAATAAATGTTCCTTATGTCATAAAGGACACGTTCAAAATCGCGATATGCGCGAGTATTCCGATAACCAACAGGGAGGAAGGCAGCCGTTTCTCCGCCGTCGCCTTTGACGGAATGATGTATATCGCGGAACGGCTTCTTGAAACAGGACGTTCTGTCATCATTGAAGGGAATTTTGTGCCTTATGGCGTTAAAACCAAAAAAGTCGGATAATATGTACTCAAATCCACATCGTAATATGGAAACGCGCGTCTATCGAAGACGGGCGGCAGAATGCCGCCCCTACATATGCGCCGGCATTGTGTACAAAGAGGCGTGGATGCCGTCCCTGCGGATGTATTATGCACGGTACCGTAGAGGGGC